>NZ_JBANBA010000250.1:0-1721 GCF_059803475.1 Bradyrhizobium sp. UFLA05-89
GCTCTCTCCTCGGCTATCCAAGGAGGGGGCAATTCCTCGTGACGCCGAGGGGGCAGTTTTCCATGGCGCGCGACAGCTGACGATCAACTCGTGGTGGCGCCTGTGGAGTCGAGTCCCAAAGCTGCGGCGGTACTGCAGCTTGCGTAGGCATTTTGCTTGGGACACTCAAAGTTGGCGGACTACTGCCCGATGATTTCGAAATATTCGGAACCGCTGAGGGCACGCTAGTCGCAGATCGGGAAGATGGGGGAGTTGGCGGCACAGAGGCGGCAGTTGGGCCACTGGTATTCACACCTGCAACGATGAATGCGGCGAAGCAAATTACACCAAAGACCCAACGTCGAGCGGAAACATCACCAAATACTCGTACCTTCTCGTCTGCTTCGGCTTGCTTGAATTCGACCCATACTGCTCGAGCTCGATTGGTAAGATCGTTGCGAGAACGCCCAATCTCGGCTGCTGCTGTCCTGATAGCGATTAGATCAGCCTTTAACGCGGCTTCTAGATTAATGCGCCTTTGGGCGACGTCCGACTTTACCTGAGCAATGTCGCTCGGGTTGATAGGCTGGCTCGGATTAAATACGAAACGCCGCTCAAGATCCGATCGCCATGACAACAGAAGGCTAGCAGTTGCTGGACCGAACCCTGGAATACTCTCGATCCGCTGCCGGGAGATATCCGCAGCAGTATCGATCCCGTGAGAGCGTAACGTCGACTTCCTTGCACTACCTACGCTCTTAATTTTTGCGTTCACAAGACTATAGCGTTCGAGAAAGTACCGAAGCTGTATCTCGCGCTGTCTACGGGACAACTCCGAAAGGCGTCGCGCTTCTTCGTTCGGAAGCTCGTTGTATTCGCGAATCTTTAGCTCGGACTGGCGTCTTGCTTCGTTGAAGCGCGACGCATCTCCCTCGGTCCTGTAACGTTGATCTATCTGATCCCACGCTTGCTTGAGCTGATGCGAGCGCGGCCCCTTGGCGTGCAACTGCTTGGGGTTTCTAAGTGCGAAATATCCCGACGCCGCGAGAGCCCCTAGGCTTATCAAGGGAGGAAGATATCCCAGTCTCAAGAGCACGGCCGAGACAGCGCCGCCAATTGTTGCGAGGACGAATTGTCCCGAAGAGCTATCGAGCACGCCCCTATTTTGGACGCTAGGCGTACTCTGAACGGCCGGCATCGCTGAATGCAGTGACGGCGCCGTTCCCGGATCGGTCACGCCACGGATCGCAGCGATGAGCTGACCGAGATCAAGCGGTGTGGCCGTATTGATGTTGAGCGGGGACGGAAATGCGATAAAGCCAGGGATGGCTTTCTCGAGTGCGCACCATGGGCAATTTGGTGCAGACGAGAAATGGAAGTGGGCCGCCGACACACTGCATTTGATCAGCTGAGTCTCAGCTCGCTGCAAGAGGGATATCCAGTCGCCCGCCTTTGGCCTGGCACCGTTTGTCCCGCTTGGACCAAAGCATGCTTCAAAAGCGACCGCGAGCTCTTGTGGAATATAAGAAAGCGTCGGCGCGAACGGCGGAGGCTCGGTTTGAGTGCGAGACCTGTCCGACGAGTACGCAAATCGGCACTCAGCTATCGCTCGCTCTTCGGGCATGTCGCCGCGACCAAGATATCGACCGGCAAATGGATGGCGTCCTAGTCTTACTGTGTCATAAAATCATCCGCACGGTACGTCTTTGGATGAGAGCAGTACAGCACGGACATCGTCGCAG
>NZ_JBANBA010000251.1:0-1718 GCF_059803475.1 Bradyrhizobium sp. UFLA05-89
ACGGTGTGATCGTCGCTTTCGAATGCCCATCGCAACCTCCTTCGTTCAGGTGTTGCGACGACCGCTTGAATCCGCCCTGAACGCCACGATCTGAATGGTGGATCAAGCCGGCGCCAGGCCGCTGTGTCGCAATTGCCATCGCTAGGGCCGCCATTGGCAGTTCGGCGCGCAAATGATCCGCCATCGCCCAGCCGACGATTTTGCGGCTGTAGAGATCCATCAGCGTGGCCAGATAGAGCCAGCCCTGATCGGTCTGGACGTAGGTGATGTCGGCGAGCCAGATCTGGTTCGGCGCGGCGGCGATGAAGTTGCGCTCGAGAAGATTCGGGGCGATCGGGAAATCGTGACGGCTGTCGGTGGTCCGCATCCGGCGTGGCTTCACCATGATGGCCCTGATGCCATGGCGGCGCATCAATCGCTCGATGCGACAGCGGCTTGCCCCGCGGCCCTGAGCCCTCAACTCGGCATGGACGCGCGGGCTGCCATAGCGACCATTGGTGTCGCGGTGAACCCGCCTGATGTCGTCGACGAGCTCACGATTGGCGGCGGATCGCTGGCTCTCCGGGCGCGAGCGCCAGGCATAATAGCCGGCCGGCGAGACACCGAGCACGCCGCACATGATCGTCACCGGATAGTCGGCGCGGCGATCTTCGACGAAGCGAAATCTCATTTCGGAACTCCAGCAAAGATCGCGATCGACTTCCTAAGAAACAGCCGGATTGGCGTCTGCTGAAATGGCCTGCAACACAAAGCCCAATGATTTGGCCCGGCGCTGAAGGTTGGCGAGGACGCGCTTGCGATATTGTTGCTCATAGTGGTCGGCGCCCGGATCCCGGTAGCTTATGCCGTGCCGGAGAGTGTTGTAAAATAGAACTGCGATCTTACGGGCAGTCGCTGTCACCGCCTTTGACTTGCCCGCGCGTGAGGATAGTCGGCGATAGAATGCTCCGAGCGCCGTATCGCTGCGCCCGACTGTTGTTGCTGCCAACCGCAACAGTGCGGCTGCCCGACTAGAGGATCTCCGTGTGCGCGAAGATAGCACCTTGCCGCCGGAGATTTTGTTGCCGGGTGCAAGACAAAGCCAGGAGGTGAAGTGCTTAACACTTGGCCACGCCTTCAGATCTGTGCCGCATTCGCCGACCAGCTTCAGTGCAAGCGACGGACCCAATCCATGGATCTCGGTCAGATCGACGGCGAGCACTCCGTAGAGTGCGGTTCTAATCGAAGGTGGGCGTGTTGACCTATTTGGTCTTGATACGCGGCTTAGATAGCCTTCCAACCGGTTTTGCCGCTTTATTGCTCAATGACGCGATCAGGACCTCCAGCTTGCGGTCGCAGTCCAGCATCTTCGCCTGGTAGACGTCGTAGAGTTCCAGCGATTGGGTCAACGCAAAAACGTGTTCGTGCCGATTGTTGCCCACCAGTGCTGCGCGGATCGTCTCGATGGATGAATGGCATCGCACGTCCCGATAGGTTGCCAAGACGTCAGGATTCCGCTCGCCTGCAACAATGGCTCGGATGATCCGCATACCGGTCGCTCCCGTGATATCCGTGACCACATGATGGAGCTGCAGGTTCATCTCCATCAGGGCCTTCTGCATATGCTGGATATGGGCAGCCGCGTACTCAACCAGTCGTTCTCTGACGCAGATAGGCGCGCAGAGTTGCAATCTCGGCATCGGGCCGGAAGCTGCCGCGTAACAGGCCATAGGAATGAA
>NZ_JBANBA010000252.1:0-1628 GCF_059803475.1 Bradyrhizobium sp. UFLA05-89
AGAAGGCGACCGGTTTCGAAGTAGAGAAAGAAAGAGCCTGCGGGAAAAGGCGACATTGCCGTTGGGCAACAACCACAACCGACAGCTATCCTCGAACGCTCATGAAGGGCCGAACGACGCCGGCCCGGTATGACCTAGCGCTGCAAGGCTGCCGCATTTTCGAAGAGCGGACTCGATGAAGCGCTTTTCCGCCCTTGAGAAACCGAATAGGCACCCGTGAGCGATGAGCAAAGAACTATTGCTCGCGTATCGAGGCCATCAGAACCGGTCGATGCAGAGTTGCCCGCCTCGCTTGTTCACTCAAATTGCGGCGGGCCGTACCTCGTTCGGCGTGAGGACGCGACCGACCGGCTGATCGTCATTGAATCGCGATCGGTCTTGGCGATCTGGTGCCGAGCTAGCGGGTTACCGTCGAAGCGGGGAAGGGCAAGGTCGCGATCCCTCATTGGGATGTCCCCGCTCAATAACGACAGTTATCCGAAAAGGCATGTCGCGGAGTATCTCGGGCCGCGGAGCGTGGTGGAGCGAAGCTTACTCCTCGGTCTTATGCGACCGTGAAGCTCTACACCACCGGGACGTCCTGCGAATGACGCTGGGTCGGCGTTCGATCGGGTGTATCGATAGTTAGGCTACCGCTCGCAGCGCGCGACACGCAGGTACACAGCTTGCCGTTCGTCGCCCGCTCTTCACCGCTGAAGAAGACGTCACGATGATCGACCTCAGCCGATGCCTCCAGGATCGGCAGTACGCAAAGGCCGCATTCTCCCCGCCGGCAACCAAAGATCATGTCGACGCCGGCATCTTCAAGCGCCTCTAGCATGGAGCGGTTGGCAGGCACATCAATCTCCAGACCCAATCGGGGAATCCTGATCCTGAACGGCGCGTCTGCGAACCTGCCGGCATTGCCAAACGTCTCGTAGCGGAGCTGTGCCGCAGGCCTGCCCGCTTCGCGCCACAGGCGCTTGGCCGCCTCCAACATGCCGAATGGCCCACACACATAGAGCTCGCCGCGCGGATCGAGCCGGGCGATCTCGCCGGCGATATCGATGCGCTGTCCCTCTTCATTGACGAAGAGCTGAAGTCGTTCGCCGATATTGCGGGCAAGCTCGTCCGCGAGTGCCAGATCGCTGCGGCTACGCGCAGCATAGAGCAGGCGAAAATTCGCGTCCGTTCGCTTCAGTGCCAGCGCCATCGTGTAGATCGGCGTGATGCCGATCCCGCCGGCCAGCAGCAGGTAGTCCGGCCGATCGTAGCTCAATTCGAAGCTATTCTTTGGTTCTAAAATCGTGAGCGGTTCACCCGCCTTGAGGCGCCACATGCCGATAGACCCGCCCCGGCTCGACGCGAGCCGCTTGACGGCGATGCGATAGAGTCCGTCCGCACAGGGTCCTACCAACGAATAGCTACGAAGCTGGGGCCGCCCGTCGATCGGCACGAGAACGTCGATGTGACTGCCGGGCGTTACCTTAGCTGACGGGTAGTCCGGCTCGATCTCGAAGAGACGGACGTCAGGAGTAAGATCGCGCGTGGCGCGAAGACGTGCACCAATCGGTTCCATCGGCTGGGCCATGACTTTTCGCTCACTCGGCCGCAAGGTTTGCGACCACGCGGTCCTGCTCGTCGGCCAC
>NZ_JBANBA010000253.1:0-1691 GCF_059803475.1 Bradyrhizobium sp. UFLA05-89
CGTTGACGTCCTTCCATCCGACACCTCCTGGCTCTTCGAGCCTACTACAGGTGTCCATCAATTCGGAGGAGGTTCAAAGATCTGACCAAGCTCTTTGGCCGAGGGAGGGGGAGGGAAAACTTTGCGGAAAAAGCATGCTTATGCGAATGAGCCTCGTCCAAAAACGAGCGCTTATAATGATTGATCGTGCGGCGGACATGCGCTTCTAGCCGCGATCTCGCTGTGGTGCATGATATGACCAAGACAAGCGATCGGAGACCCGGCAATGTCCCCCAGGGCTAAAGCGACAATGGGGGACGTCAGTGCCCGACCGCTGGATGGCAGAGATAAGCTATTTGGGCGGTAAACAAGAAACAATAGCGTTCGAGGAGCTGGAGGACCTGGATGAGATAGTAGAAAGGGGACCGGACTGGAATACGATCGAGAAGATCGTGATCACGCTCAATCGTCCGCTGCCACCTTGCGAACTCTTTGCAGAACTCTTCAAAGGTTAAGTAGCGCGTCGATGATGGATGGCCTGACCGCCATGCGCATTCGCAGGGCGGCTCTGGCGGTGGTCAGCTGTCGTTGAAGTGGTGGGTGCCCCCGGGGCAGTCAGTCGGGATCGGAGCGACCAAGGTACCACGGGGGGACGGCACCGCGGTTCGTCTGTCAGCCCCCGGGGCCGTCTTTCATGATGTAGCCCATCAGGTCGTCCACGTTGTGCTCCAAATCCCGGATGATGTTCTTAACGACGTCTCCGATCGAGATCATGCCCACAACCTTGCCCGCGTCTAGCACTGGCAGATGGCGAAAACCGCGCGCAGCCATCATTGCCATGCAGCCTTCCAGCCGATCGTCCGGCTTGACCGTCACCGGGTTGCCCGTCATCACTTGGCCCACCGGCGTCTGCTTTGCGTCGAGCCCGGGCAGCAGCACTTTGATGGCGCAGTCACCCTGGGTCACGATACCGACCAGCACGTCGTCGTCGATGACCAGCACCGACCGGACCCGGTTGTCGCGCATCTTGCGCAAGGCTTCGACGACCATGTCGCCGGAACGAACATGGATCGTGGCGCCACTCTTCTGGGCCAGAGCGTTTTTTACAGTGCTCATCGATCTCCTGTCGTGGGCTCTGTTCCTGCCCGCCTTGAAGGTTAGTCGAAATATCTTACCTTGTCAGCACCGCGCCGGGCTACGCCATCGAGGCGGTGAAAATCCCGCTGTCGGGATCGGTCACAGGCTTCGCCGGCGACATCGCCTGCAGCACCTTCACCACTTCCAGGTCGAAGCCGCTGCCCTTTCGTTTCGATGGATGTGCCACGTCTATTTCCCTCACCGAGGCAGCAGGTCTTTGTTTCGGCATCGGGCTGTAACACCAACCCGTAAACCCCAGTCAGACGCCTCGGCGAAATGGAAGTAATCAAGCGGTTCGGCGACAACGCCCGCAACGTTTCTGCCTCCGTCGCCGGTGCTGACAGCCCTGATCACATATGCCCCAAAATGGATTTGCGTCCATGAGAGGTCTGCTCGGGGCGGTCATCCGCGACTGAGCCGGGCAGTGCTCGCTACCAATCGATGTCCGCTTCGGTCCCGATAGCGACCGGTCTTGCGCAGATGACGTGAAGGGCCACTGGACTTGTATGGGGCGACTGGTGTCAAGGCTGTTCGTTATTGGCCATCTCCTTGTTCGGCCGGGCTGCGACATCTCC
>NZ_JBANBA010000254.1:0-1658 GCF_059803475.1 Bradyrhizobium sp. UFLA05-89
AGCGTCCGGGCGCTCAGCCGGAAGCGGCTCCGCTTGATCGAGTCCCTTGACAGCAAACATGAGAGCAGGCTGTTGAAAAAGGCGCTCGCCGCCGACCGGCGACCATGATTCATTGGCTCCGATGAGATTCGGAGATGGTGCGTGCGCGGCGGCGATAATCGAACGGGCAAGCTGTTCAGCTACGTTGATCTGGAGGCGCGGGTGCGGCGAGATCATCCGCTGCGAGCGATCCGAACGATGGTGAACGACGCACTATCGGCGCTGGAGCGGGAGTTTGCCGCGCTCTATTCGCCGATTGGGCGGCCGTCGATCCCGCCGGAGAAGCTGCTGCGGGCTATGCTGTTGCAGGCGTTTTATTCGATCCGCTCGGAGCGGCTTCTGATGGAGCGGCTGGAGTACGACCTGCTGTTCCGCTGGTTCGTCGGAATCGGCGTTGACGACGCAGCCTGGGACCATTCGGTGTTCTCGAAGAACCGCGACCGGCTGCTGGAAGGCGATATCGCGGCCAAGTTCCTGGCGGCGGTGCTGGCACAGCCTAAGGTGAAGAAGCTTCTGTCGAGCGATCACTTCTCCGTCGATGGCACGCTGATCGAGGCCTGGGCCTCGATGAAGAGCGTAAAGCCCAAGGACGGCTCAGGCGAGCCGCCGGCGCAAGGCGGCGGGCGCAATGCCGAGGCGAACTTCCACGGCCAGAAACGCTCGAACGACACCCATGCTTCGACTACCGATCCCGATGCCAGGCTCTACCGCAAGGGTAAAGGCAAGGAGACGAATCTGTGCTTCATCGGCCATGGGCTGATGGAGAACCGCCAGTGCCTGCTGGTCGACGCCTGCCTGACGCTGGCTGACGGGCATGCCGAACGAGTGGCCGCGCTGCACATGATCGAGCCCCATGCCGACCGGCCGACAGCGATCACGCTTGGCGCCGACAAAGCCTACGATGCCGAAGACTTCGTCAACGAGCTGCGCTCGATGAACGTGACGCCGCATGTCGCACAGAACACCCGCGGCCGCAGTTCTGCGATCGACGGGCGAACGACCCGGCACGGCGGCTATGCCGTCAGCCAGCGCATCCGCAAGCGCATCGAGGAGGCATTCGGCTGGATTAAGACGGTCGCCCGGCAAGAGAAGACCCGCTTCCATGGCCGCGATCGCGTCGGATGGGCCTTTACCTTCGCTGCCGCCGCCTACAATCTGGTGCGGCTGCCCAAGCTGATCGCGGAGACCGGCTGATGGCCAAGGTGCCCGGCTTCGCCAAGGCCTTTGTCGGCCGCTGGCGTATCGTCGAGATGGACGTCTGGGACAGCGACTTCCTCGATCTTGTCGAAGAGGCGCATCTCACCTTCCAAGGCAAGTCCGATGGCGAAATCGCCTTTGGGGCTCTCAAGGGCTTCCTGGATGTGCGCTATGGCACCCGCGACGGATCAGCCTGCGCCGAGTTCTCATGGGAAGGGCACGACGAGAATGATCCGTCCTGCGGTCGCGGATGGGCTATGATCGGCACTGCGGGCAGGCTCGTTGGCCACTTCTACATCCACAATGGCGACGATTCAGCCTTCGTTTGCGAACGCGGCTGAGTTCTTCAACAGCCTGCTCTCATGTTTGCTGTCAAGGGACTCGATCAAGCGGAGCCGCTTCCGGCTGAGCGCCCGGACGCT
>NZ_JBANBA010000255.1:0-1598 GCF_059803475.1 Bradyrhizobium sp. UFLA05-89
CTCCAGGACAGATCTTGATCGCGTCCGGGCGAACGCCAGCCTCACCCAATGACTGCAAGAGGGAATGACCGGCATCATCATCACCGAGACGTGTGTAGAAATGTGGCCGAAGGCCAAGTCGAGCGGCAGCGACAGCCTGGTTGGCGCCCTTCCCTCCGGGGTTGCGGGTGAGCGTACCCATCAGGCTTTCGCCCGGCGTTGGAAGGCGTTCGACGTTGAAGCTGAGATCCAGATTGGTCGTTCCGAAGAACATCAATGGCCTGGCACTCATTTTACAGCACCGAAGGTAAGGCCACGTTCGAGGTGGCGTTGGCCGATCACGATCAGAATGACGGGAATGATCATCGTCACGACCAGGCCTGCCGCCATAACAGGGTAGAATTGCACGCCCGGATTGAGCAATTTGAGAAGAGCGACCGTCACGGGCGCCTTGGTCGAGGAGAGGATCAGACCAAGGGCAAAGTTGTGCCAGGCGAGTAGGAAAATGAGCAGCGAGGCACCGATCAGGCCCGGTTTCAAGAGCGGCAGCACGATGTGCAGCACGATCCGGAAGGGCTTGGCACCATCCATGGCAGCCGCTTCCTCGATGTCCTTTGGGATATCTTCGATATAAGAGCGGCTCAGCCAGACGATCATTGGTAATGTGACGACCTGATAGACCCAGATCATACCGATATAGGTGTCATACAATCCGATCGTCTGGAAGACGCTGAAGAGAGGGATGACGACCAGGAGGACAGGGGCGAAACGGAATCCGAGAATGAAGAACGCAATGTCTTCCTTGAGCGGTATGTCCCGCCTCGCCAGGACGTAGCCGGCAGGCACTCCCACGAGCAGAGAGATGAAGACGGAGCCAAGCGCAATGATGACGCTGTTCGTAATCGGCGTGAGGAAATCGACCTTGATAGTGCCGTAGCTGGTCGCTCCTGCCTGCGCGACATCAAATAGGACGCGAAAGTTTTCCAATGTGGGCGAGAACAGGAAGCTTGGCGGCCAGGTCATGACCTCGGCCTGCTGCTTCAACGACATCATTACGATCCAAATAAGTGGAAAGGCCAGGATCAATGCGCAAATGCCGACGAGGATGTTCAATACCAGGTTTGTGGGCGTCGAGCGATTGAACCGCATGCGCTGCTTCCTCAGCTTACGCGCTGCCGAACAAAGCGCCACAGCTTGACCATGGCGAAAGTTCCGAACAGAACGATCATCCAGTTGACGACCATAAGGGCGGCACCACGCCCAAAGGCGAGATGTTGGAATGCGGTAATGTAGGCGCGCACCGAAAGTACCGAGGTGCTGTTGCCGGGCCCGCCTTGGGTTGTCCCGAATATGATGTCGAACTGATTGAGGGACTCGATCAGCCGAAACACTGCCGCGATCAGCATGTATGGAGCAATCAGCGGCAGCTCGATATGCAGGAAGGTTGCCCAACCCTTCGCACCATTGACGCGAGCGGCCTCCCTCACCTCCTCGTTGATCCCTTGAAGGCCAGCAAAGATGATCAACGCGAAGAACGGCGTATAAGTCCATACGTCGATCAGGATCAGGGAGGACATCGCTGTGCCGGGATCTGAAATCCATGCAAACCGGCCAATGCC
>NZ_JBANBA010000256.1:0-1579 GCF_059803475.1 Bradyrhizobium sp. UFLA05-89
CTTGGAGGCTTTCGGACGCCGGCCGCCGAATACGCCGCCCCGTCCCTCATGCGGCCGGCATCCGAAACCCTTCACAGCAGCTGCCATTGAACATGACGGCACGATTTTGTATTCGATCCCGACCTGGTCTCTTCCTGATGCCCCAAAGTCTATTCTGGTTGAAGAAGACGCGAGAGGCAGCGAAATGCTACCGGAACCAATTGCTTATTGTTTCTACCGTTATCGCAGGCACTTCTGTCACACTTGGATCGTCGCGACTTTCACAATCGCTATGGTTGCCGCTCCGCTACCGGCTTCAGCGACACCAAATGTGTCAGCGTGCGGATACCTCGCTGATCTGATCGATAAGGCACCGCCAGGGCCGTTGTTCTTGCCCAGCTATCCGACCGTCGAAGCGGGGCCTCTCCAAGGCGCCGCCTACCTTTATGACAATGCGCTGGCCGTCATCGCATTGGTCGGTTGCGGTGAACGAGACAAAGCATATCGGATTGGGGCGGCGATTCTCTGGGCGATTGATAACGACCGCACATGGCACGATGGACGACTCCGGAACGCTTACGCCGCGGGTGTGGTGGCGAATAGCCCCGTCAAACTCCCGGGGTGGTGGGACAATGCCCAGAACAAATGGTTAGAAGATCGATACCAGGTGGGTAGCGATAATGGAAACATGGCATGGGCCATGTTGGCTTTGCTGTCGATTGACGATGTGAACACCGGCCCTCGGTTCCGAGACGGTGCGACACGACTTGGCGCCTGGGTCGCGCAATGGGCCGACACGCGCGGCACTGGCGGTTTCACGGGCGGTACGTTTGGGCATGAACCGACGCCCGACGTACGGACATGGAAATCGACCGAACACAATACTGACATCGCCGCCGCGTTTGGCATTCTCGCAATCCGCACAGGCGATTCGCGCTGGCGTGATATGGCGACGGCCGCTGAGCACTTCGTAGATACGATGTGGGATTCGGCATGCGCCTGTTTCGCGGCGGGCACCGCCGAAGACGGCGTCACGCGCAATCCGATTTTGGCCCTCGATGCTCAGGTTTGGCCCTTAACGGCGCTCCCCGGAGCGGCCAAGAAATTTGCATCGGTAATTACCACCGCCGAACAGCGAATGGGTGTCGACGGGGGCTTTTCTTACGGTGAAGACCGAGACGGAGTGTGGACCGAAGGGACGGGCCAAATGGCTCTCTTGCTGGAGTTACTCGGCAGGGGCGAGAAGGCAAAATCGTTGATCGCTGTAATCGAATCCCAAAGGTCGCCGGATGGCGGGTTCTATGCCGCAAGTGTCCGAGGGCTACCGACTGGGTTCATGCTGGATACCGATCTGGCCAAGCCACGACTCTATTTTCGATTGCCACATCTTGGTGCAGCTTCGTGGGCCGCCCTTGCAGAACGGGGGTTCAATCCCTTTACGGCGACAAGAAGACTTCCGTAGTTCACCCAGTGGTGACCGTCTCAGACTTTTAAGTGCTTTTCGATTTCGATAAGTCCGCAAAGGGTCGATTCCGTTGAAAAAGGGCGGCAGTAATCCGATGTATTGGCGTCAGCGGCGATGCGGCCGAGCGGCTGTGTC
>NZ_JBANBA010000257.1:0-1578 GCF_059803475.1 Bradyrhizobium sp. UFLA05-89
GCTTTCAATTACCCACAAATTCTCCTCCGACCATGGCGCCCAGCGCGATGTCGGTGAGGCGTGACAGCCCGCGCCACATGACGGTATTGCCGGGCGGCGGATCGCTGGCGCGGGCGAGATAACCGCCGAGCCGGGCGATCTTGATCAGATAGTGCGAGAGCGTTTTCTGTCTTGCTTTTGGTTTGTCGTTGGCGAGGCGATCGAGCACACCGATTTCAGTCGCAGTCAACGCGAGGGTTGGTGGCGCGTCTGGGGCGGAACGGTTGAGCATCGTCATCCAGAAGACCCGCCAACTCAGGATGCAAAACAGGGAGATCAGATTGGTCAGACGCTGGGCGGTCCGGAGCTTCGACTCCTCAGCTTTGCAGCCCGATTTGAGGATCTTGTGGAACACCTCGATCTTCCATCTCAAAGCATACCATTCGAGCTTCTCAATGGCGTCGGTGCGGGAACCAACCGGCAGGTCGGTGATCAGCTTCCAATCGATCTTCTTTCTGTTTTTCGGCGTCCCGCGCTCTTCGGCATGGATCACCGTCAGGGTCAGAGCGGGATAGCGCTTCTGCTTTCCGATCGGTGGCAGGATGCGTATCTTGCGATACCGGATCTCAAGAACGGCCTGGTCGGGATCGCCGTTGCTGTCTCTGACTTCGATGCGATGGAGCCCTTTGACGGCGACCTCGTCCATTTCATCAGCGATCGTGTGATCCCCGTCTCCAGCCAAGCGGTCGACGCAGGTCCTGATCAGGAAATGAGTTCCGATCTCCTGTGCTGCGCAGAAAAGCTCGTAGATGTCACTCTCGCGATCACCGATATGGATGCATCGTCCCGGATGATCCACGAGTTGCGTAGACTGCTTGAGATTTTCCAACCACCGGACGCTTTCCTTTTTCTCGATGGGAATCCGGGTCGGATTGATCTTCTTTTTAAGCGCTGCCGTCCCCTTGAATTTCTTCCGGGTCCAGAACTTAACGGCCGCCAACCCCAGCGGCACACCCTCGATTGTAACCGCGAGGCTCGAATGCATCAGGATGCCGCAAACCGTGTGCGATCTGAGGCGACCCGCCTTATCCCGCCCACTGTTTATGCTCTTGGTGATGCCGATCGCTTCTGACTTCTCGCGTTGATAGCTAAACTCCGTTGTGTCGTGCAGCACAAGAACGAGACCTTCAGCAGCGGCGGTACGATCACGTGTCGATTGGAAATGGCCGGCCAGAATGTCCGCTTCGCTGACCCGGTCATTGGAGAAGAAGCGGTAGGCTGCCTTGGTATTCGCCCAATCCTGGCAGACGAGCGGAATGCTTTGTCCCATGGCGCTTCCAATCTGCGTGAGCAGTTTGCGGAATCTGTCGCCGAGCCGCGCGTCCCTAAACTCGCATCCACTACTCTCTCGATCAATCCAACATTCGCCTTCCAAGGACCGCAAACGGCCTTTTGCCGATCGATCCCTTAATGTCAGCCCCATAGAGCACCCCCTCGCGAATCAGGTGCTCAGCAAGGAATCACAAGTGATTCTTTCGATTCAAGACTTTGCCGATCAGCGGATCAGCCCGAGTGGTCAAAGTTATGGGTAATTGAAAG
>NZ_JBANBA010000258.1:0-1554 GCF_059803475.1 Bradyrhizobium sp. UFLA05-89
GGCGCAACATCTCCGCCACGTCATCCGGCGTCTTCATCACCTGCCCCCGTGGATCACTCCACGACGAGCCTTCCGTGTTTCGTTCCTCGTTCATTCGCTCTCTCCTCGGCTATCCAAGGAGGGGGCAATTCCTCGTGACGCCGAGGGGCGCATTGCCTCCCTAAAAATGTTACCGGACAACTTCCCTGTCGAGTCTGGGGCGGAGCTGCCGAATCAGTTCGGCGGCTATGGCAGGGAAGATCAGCATGCGCGCAAGGCGCGAGATCACATCAGCGCTGGCCGAGCGTTATCGGGCGAGCGGGCGGCCCGAGAAGGGACGGATCCTAGACGAGCTGTGCGCCGTTACGGGATGGCATCGCAAGCACGCGATCCGAGCACTGTCAGTGGACGGGGCATCGGGATCGGCCGTGCCGCGGCGACGGGGCCTGGCCTACGGGGCTTCCATTCGCGTTGCACTGATTGTGCTATGGGACGCCTCAGACCGGCTCTGCAGTAAGCGGCTCGTCGCGATGATCCCGTTCTTGCTTCCGGCACTTGAACGGCACGGCAGATTGAACCTTTCTGCCGATGAGCGGTCGCAGGTTTTGAAGGTGAGCGCGGCGACGATCGATCGCCTGCTGAGCGACGTTAAGATCGCAGCAGCCGGAGGACGCCGACGGCGGGCCGGCTTTTCCAGTGCCGTACGGCGGCAAGTCCCGGTGCGCACATTCAATGACTGGGGATCACCTCCGCCGGGTTACTGCGAAGCGGATCTGGTTGCGCACGGCGGCATGTCCGTATCCGGCGCGTTCATTCAGACGCTAACAATGGTGGATATCGCAACGGGGTGGACCGAATGCTTTCCGCTCGTCGTGCGTGAAGCAACTCTTGTGGTCGAGGCTCTCGAGCGCGCGCAGAACCTATTTCCCTGGCCCGTTCGCGGGCTCGATTTTGACAACGATAGCGCCTTCATGAACGACACGGTCGTGTCGTGGTGCCGCTCTCACGATGTCGAAATCACTCGTTCCAGGGCCTACAAGAAGAACGATCAGGCGTTCGTTGAACAAAAGAACGGAGCTATCGTTCGCCGCTTGGTGGGCTACGGGCGGTTTGAAGGCACTGACGCCGCTCGCTCATTAGCTCGCCTGTTTGCGGCGGCACGGCTGCACATCAATTTCTTCCAGCCCTCGTTTAAGCTGAAGGAGAAGCACCGCGAAGGTGCCAAGGTGATCAAGCGCTATCTTCCTCCCGCTACGCCGTACGAAAGAGCATTGGTCCACCCGAGGCTCAATGAGGCATTCAAACGTCGGCTGCGGGAGATTTACCGCACGCTTGATCCGGTGGCATTGCTGGCACAGATGCGGGACGCTCAAAATGAGCTGGGCGAGCGCGTTGATCAGCGAGCTGGAAAGCCAGCGATGACTGTCGCGCCGGTGCAAAGCGACTTGGCGCCCTTTTGCCCGAGAGCTCGGCGATGGTTGGAAACAGGGTGAGCAGCGGGCATTCATCGGCGCCGCTATGTGCGGCGCAAACCTGTGCCACGTCGGCCATCGATGCTCGACCCCTACATTCCCA
>NZ_JBANBA010000259.1:0-1473 GCF_059803475.1 Bradyrhizobium sp. UFLA05-89
GTGTGACTGCACCGAAATGCCGTTCTTCACGACTTCGCCATGGGTCAGGGCGATGACCTCGAGGATTGCTCCATTTATGTCCACGTCTTCTTTCCGGAGAGGTGCTTTTTTGAAAAGCGCGCGCATCCGGCCGACGACCTCGCTGACGCGATTGCCGTTTGCAAAGATCCGGTTGAGAGCCTGCCGAGCTTTCTCCAGATCCGCCGGTTCTTTGCTTAACCAGTGCAACGCCGCTGAGGCATTGTTGAGCGTCGCGCCGATCGGCTGGTTGACTTCGTGGGTAATTGAAGCCGAGAGCTGCCCCATTGTTGCCACTCGATTCGCGTGCACGAGCTCCATCTGCACCTCCCTGTAACGCCGCTCGCTTTCGCGAATTTCCTTCTCCGCCCGCTTGCGCTCGGTTAAGTCGACCACGAAGCCCGCGCCCTGGTCGTGTCCCTCGCCGAACGTCGCTGCCCCGACCAGCACCGGCACGCGGCCACCTTTTTTCAGGAAGTACTCCTTCTCATAGGGTTGCGCGGTTCCGGTCGCCTCCAGCTCCGCAACGCGTCGGTCGTCGGCATCGCGCCATTCGGCGGGCGTCAGATCCCGCCAACGCAGTCGACCGGAGACGAGATCGTCGCGGCCGTATCCGACGATCCGGAGAAAAGCTTCGTTGGCATCGATGATCCGATCGTCACGATCCCAGACGAAGATGCCGATGATGTTGGCATCTACTAGCCGTCGTATCCTGGCCTCCCGCTCAGCTAGCTCGCGGTACAGGCTGGCGTTCTCGATTGAGATAGCCGCCTGGGAAGCGAGCAGTCTGAGGACCACCATTCGAGCAGGAGTAAACGCGCCAGTCGTAAGGTTGTTCTCCAAGTACAGGATTCCAATCAACCTGGTCTGCTTAAGTATCGGAAGGCAGAGCACCGACCGTGAGCGGTGATCGCGAATATAAGCATCCGCTGAAAACGAGTTCTGACCGGACGCATCGTGCAGGAGAACGCTTTCTTTTGTTCGAAGGACGTAGTCAAATACAGACTTCGGTAGATCTGCGGCCGTGACGCGCGTCTGTTTCAGGACCACGTTCACATTGTCACTGCTGGTTGTGGCCTCTGCTTCAATTTGATATTTGTCGCCTCGCGGAAGAATTAAGAGACCTCGATCGGCGCCCGCGTGTTCGATTGCCGATCTCATAAGCGTGTTGATTAACTTCTCGAAAACGATCTCGCCTGACACCGCTTCCGAGACTCTGATCACGGTAGCCAAATCGAGCTGCTCGACGGGTGTCACTATCGTCGCCGTGGAATCCACGATCGACTTGTCCACTTTGAGGTGCGGGTAAAGCTCCTCGAGTTGGCGGACCTTTGCGTCGGCTCCCCAGCGCAGGTAGCAGGCCCGCGCGGCCCGCAAATAGGTCGCCGCGATCTTCTCGTAACCGCGCTCTGCGTAGAAACGGCCGGCAATCTCATTGGCAATTGCCTGGTTGTG
>NZ_JBANBA010000025.1:0-92252 GCF_059803475.1 Bradyrhizobium sp. UFLA05-89
TTTATAGCCAAGACACAGAACGAAATCCCGATGTCCATACTGGCTGTAGTATTGCATGACATGCCAGAGGATCGGCTGATGACCGATCGGTATCATCGGCTTCGGGATACTCTCCGAATACTCACGGATCCGGGTACCAAGTCCTCCGCAGAACAGAACTACCTTCATGGCGCAAACTCTCGCGGATCGATAACCTCTACATTCGGAATGGGCACCACCAACTTGCAGCCCCAAGAGCTCACGTGACGCATCTGTCCGACGATTTCGCTCTTCAAATTCCACGGCAAGATCAAGAGATAGTCTGGCCGCGCCTCGTCGATCGCGGAAACCGGACGAATCGGAATGTGCATTCCGGGCGTGTAGCGTCCATGCTTGTAGGGATTGCGGTCGACGGTAAAGTCGAGAAAATCTGTGCCGATCCCGCAGTAGTTGAGCAACGTGTTGCCTTTGCCAGGGGCGCCATACCCGCAGATCTTTGCACCCTTCTCCTTGCACTCGATCAGAAATGACAGGAGCTGGCGCTTGGTGCGATGAACATTTGCAGCGAATCTGGCGTAGCTCGCAATGTCCTCAAGTCCAATTTCTCGCTCGCGAGCGAGCAAGCCATCAACCTGCGGAGCTATCGCGTGTCTGCTGTCCTGATGGCACAGATACACACGTAGCGATCCTCCGTGTGTTGCAAGTTGTTCGACATCAAATATTTTCAGGCCGTGCCTGCGCGCAAGGCGATCGATGGTGACGAGCGAAAAATACGAGAAATGCTCATGGTAAATGGTGTCAAACTGGTTTTCCTCGATCAAGCGCTCAAGATGTGGGAATTCAAGTGTGACAACTCCATTCGCCGCCAGAAGATGAGCCATTCCGGCCGTGAAGTCGTTGAGATCGGGCACCTGCGCCAGCACATTATTACCGATGATGAGATCGGCCTTGCCACCTTCCAACGCAAGGCGCCGGGCAAGATCCAGCCCAAAGAACTCAACCAACGTCGGAACATTCTTTCCCCGAGCGGCCTGGGCCACATTCGCGGCTGGCTCGATTCCGAGAACGGGAATCCCCAACGGCAGAAAGTGTTGAAGCAGGTATCCGTCGTTGCTCGCAATCTCAACTACCCTGCTCTTGGGCCCGAGAGCAAACCGCGCTGCCACCGCTTCGCAATAGCGACGCGCATGCTGAACCCAGGAGGTGGAGTATGAGGAGAAATACGCATACTCCGTAAATATGTGCGCCGGTTTGACGTACTCCTGCAACTGCACCAGGAAGCAGCCGTCGCACACGAGCACGCGTAACGGAAAATAGGGCTCCATCTGATCGAGTTGATCGCCAGGCAAGAAGCTCTCGCACAGCGGCGACATCCCAAGGTCGATGAACGTCGTTGCGAGCTTTGCGCCGCATAGGCGACAACACCCCCGGGGAGACGTATCGATGCTCACTTTCGCGGTTTGGCGTGTCGCCACCTGGATTGATTCTGCTTGACTGGTAAACATCACTATTCGACGCCCTGCTCCAACGCCGGCCTTGAACCTTAAGCCAGAAATGAACACTGTCCTATAATACACACCCGCATTTAAATTTAAATATGGTTTTGCAATAATAAGCGCGCTATTTTTGTTAATTAAATCACCAAATAAACCATCTTCCGCCTGCTCTCGCCAGAAGACAAAGCCTGCGGGACGGCGGGATGAGCAGAAGGTTCCTCCCAGGTTTGGTAATCCAAAGGCAGTCATTCAGATGGAATTTTGCCCTACAGAGCTCCATGAAGCCTATCTCCTACGACTTGAGCCGGCGCACGACAGACGCGGCTTCTTCGCTCGCAGCTTCTGTGTCGAAGAATTCGTGGCCCGTGGACTCGAGGCCGATTATCCGCAGCACAGCATTTCATTTTCCGCGCGCAAGGGAACTCTGCGCGGCATGCACTACCAGAACGCCCCGTACGGCGAGGCAAAATTGGTCCGCTGCACCCGAGGCGCCATCTTTGACGTTATTATCGATATCAGACCCGACTCACCAACCTATCGCAATTCGCAGGGATTTGAGCTGTCGAGCGCGAACGGCGACCAACTCTACATTCCGAAGGGGTTCGCGCACGGGTTCCAGACGCTTTGCGATGATGTCGAGGTGAGCTACCTGATTTCCACGCCATACCAGCCTGATTTCGCCCGCGGCATTCGCTACGACGATCCGGCGTTCGGACTGAATTGGCCGCTAGCGATTGCGGAAATTTCCGAGAGGGATTTGCATTGGCCTGATTTTTCCCAATAGAGCGCACGAGCCTTGTACAAGGGTCAACTCAGTCGGCTTCTTGCTGGCATTGCAACGCAAATTCTTGAATCAAATGGTGGTTTATGGCGGCCATTCTCCAGCTCAACGCCAACTCCGGCTCTCTGGTCCAGTTGAGAACGGGCGCAGCGGATGCGCCGCTTTTCCTCTTCTGCGGAGGCGACGGCAACCCCCACGGCCTCTCAGCACTGGCATCGCGCATACGCAACTCAAGAGCGTCGATTGGCATCGATTTTTGTCGAGGCGACAGTCACGGTAAGTTACCTTCGACGGTCGAAATTATGGCGGATCGCTGCTGCTCTGCAATCCGCGCGTTTCAGCCTCGCGGGCCCTATCACCTTGTTGGCTATTCGTTTGGAGGCCTAGTCGCGATCGAGGTTGCGCGCTTGCTTCGGCAGTCGGAAGAGGAGATTGGGCTGGTAGGACTAATCGATACTCGGTTCGACCAACGCTTCTGGCCGACGCGTATTTTTCTCCGCTCACAAGCGCACCTGATCTACCGACATCTCGCGATCCTTGTCGGAGTACCACTGAACCAAGTCGTTCCGACGTTTTTCCAACGCTCTCGGCGACTGGTCTATCGCTTGCTGAGACGACAAATGCCTGCCTCTCGACCCACCTCGACGACACCGGTGGAGTCGATGAGCGCTATCGAACAACACTGCAGAGCACTGATGGCCGAATACCGTCCAAGGTATTATGCGGGAAAGATCACTTCGTTCGAGGCCGACAATCACGATGCGTACGGTTGTAGCCCGGCCGAGCTCTGGCAGGGAATGGCTGCTGACATCGAATGCCGGTCGATAGTTGGCACCCATGTCGGCATCGTGACTGACAGCGCATCGCTCAATGAGCTTGCCGCGGCCCTCGACTCTGCTCTTATGGCCTGCCTACCGCCCCCTTGAGCTTGGGATTTTCAACCATCTCGGCCTTTGCAGTGGAGCCGCCGGCTCGACCGCAATGCGGTTTCCCTCATTCTCGTTTGACCTATTTGCGACGTGCTTCGGATTCCGGTCACCCGAGAGATGACGCGGCGTGTTGGGCGGTGCCCCCGAAAAAAGCCCTGCGTCACGATCTCGGCGACTCTCTCTCATCCAGACCAGCGCTCCACTTGCATACTGATTGGAGCTGGCATCGTTACCCAAGCATCTATTTTGGTTGAGCAACGAACAGTGGCCTCAAGAGCCCGCTCTGATACAGTTGTTGCGCTGCGCCCCCGATTGCAGAAAATGGCAAATTAGCACGCTCGGCAATGTCAAGTAGCGAATGCGCTCCATCAGAAAGGTTCAGTATCCACAGCATAGCCATGTTGGCAGCTACAGCGCCCTTGTCTCCGCCGACCGGTCCATAGAGTCCGCGCCGTCCGAGTTGGGGCTCGCATTTCGGCAGTGTGTTGCAATACACCCCGTTGTTTTCCACGATATCGATTGTCTCGGCAATGAGGCGGTACGACAGGGACAAGTGGTTGGGTGCAATGAAATCGAGATTGTCGCCCGACGTATGGTACTCAGGAATTTCACCGAATTTGCTGCGCTGGAAAAGCCCTACCGGCAAGTTAAATCCGGGCGAACAATACTGGCGTTCGTCATAGCCGTAAGGAGAAAAGTCAAGGATCGTCGGCGTCAGCCCGGAGTGATGCATCGCATGGATAACCGCCCGATCGATCTCGCTATCGCCGCGCCGGCTCTTCTTGTAGGTTGGTCCGCCACCATCTCCAACCATGGAAACGATCAGCCCGTGCTTGATGCGTCGGCACCGATCCTCGTTGCGCGCTAGCCACGTAATCGCGCCGATCGTACCAGGCGCAAACAGAAACCGGTAAGTATATCGCGTCGGCAGTCCCTTCATCCGCTTCGCAAGCTGTGTCAGCAGCGCGATGCCGGAACAGTTGTCGTTGGCGAGCGAGGGGTGGCACACGTGGGCCGAGAGCAAAAATTCATCCTCGGATTCGCCCTCGTGCAGATACTCGCCGTATGTCAGGTATCCGTCCTCGAGGGTCGAGTCGATGACGACCTCGTAGGTCTCGTCTCTGAGCCCCTCAAACAAGCGGTGGCTCATGCAGAATGCCCAGTTCTCCGCGTAATATGATGTTCGATAAGGGATCCGGTCGGGTTGATCCGGCAACGTGTAGACGTGCTGCTTCAACTCGCTCAGCGAGACATGCTTTCGCACCGGCACGCTATAGCTCATGACATGCAGATTTGACCGAGCGAAGTCGAGAATCTTCTCGCCCCGCTCATTCTTGATATACGCATCGCGAATATTCCATTCGCGGGGGACGACCCAGTCGAAGACCGCGGTTCCAGTTGGTACCTCGTGGATCTTAAGATCGATATGCGTGCCGACCGCACGCAGCGTTTTCCGTACCCCATCTCCGGTGATGCTACGGCAGATCGGGTATATCTCCGCAGCAAAGGCGAACAGATCTTCGCCAATATTTTCGCTCAGAAGCAATTCGTTCAACTTCAAATGATCATTCATACTTCAGCTTGAAGATGCTGCTTCGCGTAGCGCAAGTCCCGATCAAGCACTCCGTCGCGGACGAGCTTCCGAATATGGCCAATCCGCTGATATCGCGCTCCTTCGAACTCTTCCAAGGTCACGTTGGACAAACGATAGGCCCTGTAAAGCTGCTCAGCTCCCATTCGGGCATCCCAGCGCGGCTGGAATCCCGGCAACTTGCGCCCGATCTTCTCAAAATTCACCCGGTAGGAACGCGCATCTGGACCCGCACCGTCGGCCAATTCGATCCTGCAATTCGGCACGACGCTCGCGACGATTTCGGCCAAATCTCGAATTCGATAATTGTGGGCGGTCTGGCCGACATTGAATGCTTCATTGAACACAGCCTCGGCCGGCGCCTCCAGGGCGGCAATGAACGCTCTTGAAATGTCTTCGATGTGGACGATCGGACGCCACGGCGTGCCATCCGACTTCAGATGAATCTTCCCCGTCGTGAACGCCCACGCAACCAGATTGTTCAATACGATATCGAAGCGTAGCCGCGGTGAGAGCCCGTATGCCGTTGCGGGCCTCAGATATACCGGACAGAATCCATTTCCGGCCAGTGTCGATATACCTTGTTCGGACGCGACCTTGGATTCGCCGTAGGCCGTCACGGGATTGAGAGCGGCGGTCTCGTCGATCATCTCATCGCCGGCTTTCCCATAGTTGCTGCATGAAGAGGCAAATACAAAGCGCTGCACGCCGGCCTGCTTGGCTACCGCAGCCATTCGAACGCTTGCGCGATGGTTGATTTCGTCCGTCAGCTCAGGCTTCAAATTTCCAAGCGGATCGTTCGACAGCGCAGCAAGATGCAGTATTGCATCATAGCCGACGAAGTCAGCCACCTCCACATCTCTGACATCCTTCTGAATCGTGGGAACATCGAGAATCGAGCCGCCTGCCGAGTATGTGCATCGAGAATAGAGATTACTGTCTAATCCGGTCACTTGGTGGCCAGCGCTGACCAGCATTGGGGTCAAGACGGTACCGATGTAGCCAAGATGTCCAGTTACAACAACTCGCATTTCTTCCTCTCCAAGTAGTGTCTTTTCAGGAACGGGGCTGCCTCACGCGTCCTGGCCAAGCATCGCACGCTCGACCGTCGACAGTCAGCGAACTCACGAAGCTATCCCCTGTTGCTCACGGGCGGCCGCGAACCCACGTTCGGCGCGCCACCACTTCACAAGATCAGATAGCCCCCGCTCAAGTGAGATCGTGGCGCGAAAGCCCAGAAGACGTTCCGCCTTGCCCGTGGCAGCCAAGCGGCGCGGAGCCGGATTCGCCGAGCGTTCGGGTGCGAATTGCGGAACTACCTCGCTACGCCCCATCACTGATGCGAGTGCTGAAGCGAGCTGCACGATGCTTGTTTCGATGCCGCTTCCGACGTTGAACACCTCGTCGCTGACCCTTGCCCGCGCAGCAAGGATGTTGACACGTGCGACGTCGCGTACGTGTACTAAATCCAACGTCTCTTGGCCGTCGCCAAAAATCACGGGAGGCATTCCGACTTCCAGCCGCTCCATCCACCGAATTAGCATCTCAGTGTAGCGTGCGTGGATATTCATCCGACTGCCATAGACGTCGAAATATCTGAACGCGACATAATCAAGGCCATACATATCGTTGTAAGCACGCAGCAGTCCTTCAATACACGCCTTCGCAGCTCCATATACCGTCCGGTTGCCATACGGATTCTGACGCTCGGTCGTCGGAAACTCTTCAGCCATGCCGTATACCGACGCCGACGACGCCGCGATGACCTTCTCGACGTCGTGCTTCACACAGAGCTCAAGCAGCTCGAAGGTGCCATTTACCATGACATCCATCGCCATCCGCGGTTCGGCGGCACAATGGGAGTTTCGTAGTGCCGCTTGATGAAAGACGATATCGGCGCTCTTGACCAGCGCCGCTACCAATTGGCTATCGCGTAGGTCCCCGTCGACCAGCCGCACCGGCCCTCTCGTCAGCGGCCGTCGAAGATTCTCTGGTCGACCAGTCGACATATTGTCGAGCCCGACGATTTCGGTGCAGCCCTCGTCGCACAGCAATTCTATGATATGCGAACCGATAAACCCGGCGGCACCAGTAACGAGAACGCGTTTACCCTTGAGGTCAATCAACACCACTCTCCTGCTGCTAACCTGTTAGGCCTTGTCGCAACGACTTTCTTCTGGAATGCGCCATCATCGCGGAACACTTGAGCTTCGGATCCCGCGATCGTCTTCAGTTCGGCTGCGATGGAAGTGATTCGGTCCGGCGACAATTCCGGATAGATCGGAAACGAGAGAAATTCCCGCCCAAGTCTCTCGGTCACCGGGAGATCGCCAATTCGATATCCAAGTTCGACGTATTTCTTCTGTAGATGGACCGGGATAGCGTAGTGAACACCAACCCCAATCCCAGCGTCGCGTAGCTTCTCGATCACCTTATCACGACATTGAAACCTGACGGCGTATACATGATAGACATGTCGGCTATGGCTGGATGGCTGCGGATGCGCGAGTGACCTATCCGACAACACCCGATCATACTGCATGGCGATGGACCGACGAGCTTCGGTCCAGAACTCAATATGGTTCATCTTAACGTTCAGCACGGCAGCTTGAATTTCATCCATGCGGTCGTCATATGATGATGGGACAACCTGATCACTGTTGTCGCCCTGCTTCCAATCGAGCAGCCGTGATATCCGACGGGCAAACTCGGGGTGATTTGTCGTCACGGCCCCAGCTTCGCCATACGCTCCGAGATTCTTGTCGGGGTAGAAGCTGAAACAACCGAGGTCCCCGATCGAACCAGCTCGCCGGCCCTTGTACTCGGCGCCGTGGGCCTCTGCCGCATCCTCGATGACAATGAGACCGTGCCGGCGGGCCATCGACATAATTCGGTCCATGTCGGCCATGAGTCCATGTAGGTGGGCCGGCACTATTGCCTTCGTCCGCGGTGTGATTGCCGCCTCGATCGAGGCCGGGTCCATCGTCCACGTGACTGGATCGACCTCAACGAAAATCGGCGTAGCGCCCCGGCGGACAATGGCAGCCGCTGCTGCAGCGGAATTCATTGACACCGTGATCACCTCGTCGCCCGGTCCAACTCCGGCCGCCAACAATGCCAGATGGAGTGCCGTCGCGCCGCTATTGACGGCTCGGCAATAGCGGACGCTACAATAATCGGCAAAGCGCGCCTCGAAGACGCCAACCTCAAGCCCGCGCGCAGATTGCGCACTTGCGATAGCACACGCTATCGCGGCTTCGATCTCCGGCCCGATCGTGCGAGCTTGTGCTTTCAGGTCCAGGAACGGGATCAATTCAGCTACCACGATCGTCGTTCTATATGATTTAATAATTTAATGTATCACTATCATTAAATCAAATAAATTGTAATAATCTGGCGACAGATAGTATTAACGGCAGATTTTCGAACCGTCCCGCAGGTTTCCCGTTCGGATTGTCGATTCAGTCCTGGGGGCGCCGCAGACGACGCCGGATTGTGCGGCACTCATTTTCTATCTGCGGTCGATATGCGCGACCTCATTTAGATACGTCCCATAGCCGCTTTTCTCTAACGATCTCGCCAGCGCGACGACCTGGTCGCGATCGATGAATCCCTGCCTTAAGGCGACTTCCTCGAGACAGGCAACCTTCATCCCTTGCCTTTTCTCAATGGTCTGCACGAACATCGCCGCGTCAATCAGCGACTCCACTGTGCCGGTATCCAGCCAGGCGAAGCCTCGTCCCATCCGCTCAACGTGGAGCGCATCGGCCAACAGATAGCGCATCTGCAGATCGGTGATCTCCAGCTCGCCCCGTGCCGAGGGCTCGACACGTTGTGCATATCGCACGACGCGGTTGTCGAAGAAATAGAGGCCCGTGATAGCCCAGTTCGATTTCGGAACCTTTGGCTTTTCTTCGATCTGAAGTGGACGATCGGCGTCATCAAAGGTAACGACGCCATATCTCTCAGGATCTCGCACGTGATAGGCAAAAATCGTTGCACCTTCCTCACGACCCGCAGCTCTGGCGAGGAGTGCACTTAGCCCGTCGCCGAAGAAAATGTTGTCGCCGAGCACCATCGCAACGCGATCGTTCCCGATGAAATCGGCACCAACAATGAACGCATCCGCAAGTCCGGCGGGACGGGGTTGCTCCGCGTACCTGAGCCGAATCCCCCATTGGCTGCCGTCGCCCAGCAGGCGCTCGAACTGACACCGATCTGAGGGCGTGGTGATGACAAGAATCTCGCGGACTCCTGCCAACATCAGCGTCGACAGCGGATAATAGATCATCGGCTTGTCATAGATCGGCAGCAACTGTTTGCTGACAACGTGCGTGATCGGATAAAGTCGCGTTCCGCTGCCCCCAGCCAGCACGATTCCTTTCAGCATCCGCTTCTCCTTCTCCGACAAGTTGATCGAGACAAGTTTCGAGAGAATGGCGCCACACCGGCAGCCGTATCCCGAACACGCGTTCGGCTTTGGACGAATCCAGGCGCGAATTCGGCGGCCTCCGGGCAGCGGTCGGGTGTTCTTCCGTCGTAATTGTTTCGAGTTTCGGAACCTGAAGTCCACGACGGGCGAGGCCATCAAAGATCGCCTCAGCAAAACCGTGCCAGGTCGTTTCGCCCTGCGCTGCGAGATGAAAGATGCCGGAGCTTGCCCTGCGATCAACCGTTACCGACCGTTCCGCAATGTGGAGCAGCGCTGCAGCTAGATCCAAGGCGGACGTCGGCTTTCCGTGTTGATCCTGAACAACCCTTACCACCGGCTGTGTTTCGCACAGCCGCAGCATCGTTCGAACGAAGTTGGTGCCAAAGGGGCTATACAGCCATGAGCATCTGATCACTGTCGCAAGCGGATGCGCCGCTAGAACGGCAGCTTCGCCCGCAAGCTTTGACTCGCCATAGACATTTATGGGAGCCGGAAGATCGCTTTCGTCATAGACGCCCGACTTCGCACCGTCGAAAACATAATCGGTTGACAGATGAATAAGCGGAATATTCCTCCGCCATGCGATGTCTGCCAACGTAGCGGCGCCATCACGGTTGATGCTGTACGCATTCGCTACTTCGGACTCAGCGCGATCGACTGCTGTATAGGCGGCGGTGTTGATAATGATTGAGGGGGCAATCGAATCGACGGCTTTTTCGATCGCTAGACCGGCCGCAAGATCGAGCTCCTTACGACCAAGTGCGACCACGGGCAGCCCGCGATCGACACCGAGATTGTAAAGACACCTGGCTAGCTGACCATTGCGACCGGTGACTAGGATGGATCTTTCCGTCATTTGCGACCTCAATGTTGGGCAACCAGAAGCCCCAGGCGCGAGCCCTTGTGGATTTCCAGGCGTGCGCGTTCCCACCACGCGCGATTCCTAAGATACCAACCAACGGTCTCGGCTAAGCCTTGCTCGAAAGTTCTCTTGGGTTGCCAGCCAAGTTCGCGATGAGCTTTCGACGCGTCGATAGCGTAACGAGCATCGTGGCCCGGACGATCTGCTACAAAGGTGATCAGGGATCGCCTCGCCGACAAACCAGGACATAGCCGGTCGAGCACATCGCAAATCTGGGTGACGACGTCCAAATTTGAGCGTTCTGCGCCACCGCCAAAATTGTACTTCTCTCCGATTTGGCCTCTGAAGAGCAGCTCGATCAAACCAGCTGCATGATCCTCGACATGGAGCCAGTCGCGCACGTTGCTACCGTCGCCATAGACCTGCAACGGCTTCTGCTCGATTGCGTTGAGAGTGGTCAGTGGGATCAGCTTCTCCGGGAATTGAAACGGCCCGTAATTATTTGAACAGTTCGAGACCATAGTGGGCAAGTCGTAGGTTCTGCACCAGGCAAGTGCGAGGTGGTCCGATGCCGCCTTGCTCGCTGAATATGGCGAACTGGGCTGATAAGGCGTATCTTCGCGAAAGCGATCCGACGGCCCCAGCGAGCCGTACACTTCGTCGGTCGAAACGTGGACAAAGCGAAACCGCTTCCGGCGTGCAGCAGAAAGGCCAACGTAATATCTCTTGGCCGTTTCCAGCAGAGTATACGTGCCGAGTATGTTGGTGTTGATGAATTCCGCCGAGCCGGTGATTGACCGATCGACATGGCTTTCGGCTGCGAGATGGATGACCGAGGTCGGCTCGTATTTGGTGAACACGAGGTCCATGGCCGCCTGGTCGCAGATGTCGTGCTGCTCGAACGCATATGAACTTAGCCCCGCGATCGACGACAAGGAGGCGACGTTGGCCGCATATGTCAGCTTGTCGACATTGACCACTGAAGCTCCATGCTGCAGCATCAGTTGCCGACACACTGCAGAACCGATGAAGCCCGCCCCGCCGGTTACTAGGACACGCATGCTCTCTCCGTTATTCGAAGATCGAATTCAGCTGGTTGAGCGTAGGAAGCGTTCGATCTTTTGGTGACACCTGGGCTTCAGACACGTCGACCGGCCACGTAATCGCTAATGCGGGATCGGCCCAATAGAGCCCCCCGTCATGAGTCGGAGCGTACACCTGATCGACCTTGTAGAAGACCACGGTTTTTGGCTGCAACGTACAGAACCCGTGGGCGAATCCCTTCGGAACAAACAACTGCTCTCCGCCTTCGCTATCCAACTCGACCGCAACATGCTTGCCGAAGCTGGGCGATGAGCGTCGGAGATCAACCACCACATCGAGGATGGCCCCGCTTAGCACCCGGATGAGCTTGGCCTGTGCAAACGGCGGACGCTGGAAATGCAAGCCGCGGACCGTGCCAATCCGGTCCGAACTCGACTGGTTGTCCTGAATGAAATCGTGGAGAATTCCCTTCTCCGCGAAGGCGGACCGTCGAAAAGTCTCGCAAAAATAACCGCGGGCGTCGCGGAATCGATCCGTTCGGATCATCTTGACGTCAGGAATCGCCAAACATCGCATTTCCAGCATCAGCGCGTCCTCCGATTATACCGGCCCTCTATCTTCCGAGGGAAAGTCGGCCAGATCTGCGATGCGAAATTTGTCCGTCACGCAAAGGCGTCGCATCTGATGCATTCGAATCTCCGAACCTACGCTCATCGAGTCTCGTGCCTCCAACCATTGCAGTGCGCGATTTCGTGCTCGCGCACGCGAGCCTGGTCGTCGAGCGAGCTCCCGTTCCTCACCTTCGGGACGATGATCAGGCACCCCCCCGCCCCCCAAATAGAGCAACCGAATATCTGTTTGCCCTCCGCCGCTGCTGCTCCAAGAGTCCGACAGAGAGTGTCGATCTGGCCCAAGGACAACTCCAACTCGACCATGCCTGGGGGAGCCGGAGCAATCCACGCGGCCGGCGGAGACTGAATATCGATCATCGAAGCCTCCCCGTAGAAGACCAAAAGGCACGCACAACGGATCGACCTCCTCCGACCGTGCAGACGGCGCAAACGAGGCTCGGCAGCACTGCCAGTTGAACAACCGCAGCGCTTCGAGACGGGCTGCCCAAGTAGCGGCGGTTGTCTGGGAATCGATCAGCTGCGAGCGCCGTCGAAGCGGAGGCTGCCAAACATCGCACTTGCAACATCGAAGCTCTCTGACTTTGCTCGCAATTAAATCCATTATTACAGCACGAAGCCCGAAACCGGGTTCATGGCTGCGAAGACGATCAACGCGAATGAAAAAATAGCTCTGTAATTACCGACAGTTCCACTCCACAACCAACTCGTGCACCTTCAATCGAACTACGCAACCCGAGCCCAAATAATATCTCAATACTATTTAATTTGGCAATTGCCATTTTACCAGATATATTTCATTTAAATGCCAGACGCAAAATACAGACGCCGGTGCAAGCGGCTGCGCCGTCGTGGTTGCGCCAACCGAGAACAGGTACCTAATGCTCCAGAGCAATCTCCCACAGACCGACAGGGCACGCCTGCAGCTGAGTGGGCAGACACAATTCGATCAAATCGAAGGCGGGGGGATCGCCGATCTCGTCAAATACGGCATCACCTTTGTAAGACGCCAGTATCTCGTGATCATCGTCACCGCGGCGCTCGTAGTGGCTGCCACGACACTCTATCTTCGAATGGTCCCCCCAACATACACGGCACAAGTTCAAGTCCTGTTGGCGAGTCCGAGGTCTCAATTTGTCCAGCAGCAATCTCTTCTTCCTGAGCCCGTGGTCGATGCCACCCAGATCGAGACACAACTGCAAATGGTCAAATCGCGAGCCGTTGCAGCTGCAGTTATCACACAGCTCAAGCTCGCCGATGACCCTGATTTTACTGGACCAAAACTGTCTCTAAGCTCCTTGCTGCAGCACATCCGAGGCTTGAACCTACGGAAGGACGATCAGCCCTCAGTCTCGGTCGGCGCGGGTCAACCCTCCGAACGGGAAATTGCCGCATTCCTGGACCGACTGTCTGCGTATCGTGTCGGGTATAGCTACGTCATCGAGATCAGTTTCAGCTCGAGCAGCGCGATGCGCGCGGCGGAAATCGCCAATGCCGTGGCGAACGCCTATATCAACGACCAGACAAACGCTAAGTTTGAAGCCACGCGAACAGCGAGAAACTGGCTGCAGGAACGCCTGGAAAAACTCAATGAGCAGGCCCAGGCAGCCGAGCGTGCGGTGAGCGCGTACAAGTCTCAGAACAACATTGTGTCGGCCGGCGGAAAGCCGATCGACGAGCAGCAGATCAACGATCTCAATGCCAGACTGGTGGCAGCTCGCGCGCAGACCTCTGATGCGCAGGTAAAGGTAAACCGGTACGAGGCGATTTTGCGCTCCGATGCTAACGGTTCGTCGGGCATCAGCTCCCCTGATGCGGCTGGCGCGGATGTGCTGCAGAGCCCGATCATCAATAACCTTCGCCAACAGTATCTCGAGCTTTCGCGTCGTGAGTCAGATTGGACGGTGCGGTATGGGCGCGACCATCTGGCAGTCGTCAATCTGCGAACTCGAATTCGAGATCTTCGCACGTCGATTCTGGAAGAAGTCAAGCGGCTCGCCGAGGCAAGCCGGAATGAAATGGAAGCAGCTCAGCAACGGCAACAAGAACTGGAGAAACAGCTCGCTCAGGCGGTCTCTCAATCGCGCCTGACGAATTCGGCGGAAATAACGATACGAGAGCTGGAGAGCCGAGCGAAGGGTCTTCGTGCGATGCACGAGGCGTTCCTTCAGCATTATATGGGCTCGACGCAGCAGGAAACATTCCCGATTTCCGAGACCCGGGTGATCTTTCCTGCCTCACCGCCCCAGAGCAAGAGCAAACCCAAGACGAAGATGGTACTTGGCTTGGGCATATTCGCGGGGATCGCCCTAGGCTTCGGCCTCGCTTTCATCAGGGATCTCATGGATCGGGTCTTCCGTACCTCCTCGCAGGTAGAGACCATATTGGAGCTGCCGTGCCTATCGCTAGTCCCTTTGCTGCGGCTTCCTAAAACTCTAAAACCGCCAGCCCGCTCGCAGCAAGCAGATGAGGATACGCGGCTGCGGACGATCTCAAATGTTCCGGCCATTCATCGGGCTGTTGTAGGGATGCCGCTCTCGCGGTTTACGGAGTCCATCCGTTCAATCAAGCTTGCCATTGACCATAGTCCAGCGAAAGTTTCCAACCAGGTGATTGGCATAACTTCCGCTCTGCCCAACGAGGGCAAGACTTCAATCGCAGCATCTCTGGCTCAACTCATCGGGCATAGTGGCAAGAAGGTTATCATCGTCGATTGCGATCTCAGAAACCCGTCCCTGTCTGCTGGCGTAACACCCAAAGCGCGCACCGGCATTATCGAAGTTGCGAACGGCAGCCGCTCGCTCGAGGAGACGATCTGGCGCGATCCGAAGACCAATTTGGACGTGCTTCCTGCAAGACGGGGCTCCCTGATCCACACCAGCGAGTTTCTTTCAGCCGATACCATTTGCAAGCTGTTTGAGCGTTTGCGTCAAACGTATGACTACGTCATCGTGGATCTTCCCCCACTAAGCCCCCTGGTCGACGTACGCGTCACTGCCCCCTTGATCGACTGCTACGTTTTGGTTGTCGAGTGGGGGCGAACGAAGATCGACGTCGTTCAGCACGCTCTGCATACCGCGCCGACCATATCGGATTCGTTGATCGGCGCTGTCCTCAACAAGACGGATATCAAGGCGATGACTCGATTTGATGCTTCGCGCAGAGACTATTACGATGACAGCCACTACCTTCGATATGGTTTCTCTGATTCCTAAGTTGCCTAGCCGCAAGAACGAATTCAGGTTCGGCGGCGGGCATCCTCGACCGAGGTGATCGCCTGCGGCGAGGGCCGAGTTACAAATGGTGTCAGATGATTGTCCGGCTCCTACTGCTAGCCCAACTCCTGGTCGTTGTTCTGGCCTTAGCCATGGGCGACAGCTCCCCAGCGTTGGGCACCGTGTCAGTCCTCCTTGCGTCAGCCATGTTAACCATCGGGATCTCGGTCTCGTCCTCCGTCCTAACCCGCTTTGGGATGCTCCTGCATCCTTTCTTTGTCGTTCTCCTCGCGCTTCCAGCGCTTTGGATGGTCTTTCAAGTGCTTCCGATCCCGATGCGGGGACTGGGCAACCCAATCTGGGCGACCGCGTCGGCTGCCTTGAATGAACCTTTGGCCGATAGAATCACCGTCGACATCTGGGCAACTGTGCTCGGACTTGCTTGGTATAATGCAATCGTCGCCCTCGGCCTCCTTACAGCGGTCGTCACACTCGACAGGCAGCGCGCGGCACACACCCTTTACGCGCTCGTCTCAATCACGATGTGCACGTCCGCGTTATCCATATGGGGAAAGACCAATGGTTTAGATACGCTCTTTCTTGGCAAGCCTATTCCCCTACTGATCTACAGCCCGACCGCAGCAGTATTGGGCGTTCTTCTCTCTTTGGCGATGGCGATACGTACGATCGACCAATTGCCACGTAGTCGGCAGCCACGACGACCTGCAGGCGCCCGGACGACCACTCTATCGGTCGCGGTGATCGCATTCTTGATATGCACGGCGGCGATTCTCGTTCGTGGAGATTCCACTGACGTTATTGCCGCGTTCATTGGCGCGAGCCTGCTTCTGGCCATCGTCGCCATTCGCATATGGTTCTTCGGACTCTGGGGCATGGCCGGCGTCCTTGCGACCGCCGCAGTGATCTTCGTCGCAAGCTTAACGGTCGTTCCCTTCAAGTGGGACGCGGACCTCACCATAGCGTTGTCGACGCAAAATCAGGCCGCAACCGAACGAATGCTACAGGACATCCGCCCGGGCGGATCCGGCGCCGGTACGTTCAAGGTGCTTCTGCCACTCTATCGAGATATTGGCAGGACCGCACTGCGTGAGCAGCCGACTGCCGCCTCCGCGGTTACAATTGAGATGGGGCGGGCTTTCCTTTACGGGATGTTGTTCGTCGCGGTGATCGGTGCCTTTATTTTGTTTAAGCGGTCTCTGGCGCGTGGTCACGACTATGTTTATGCGGCGCTCGGGGCAGCCGCGTCAGTCTCTCTGCCAATCATGGCGTTTACAAAAACTAGCATTTTCGATTCGGGCGTGCCGTTTCTGGTGGCCGCACTTTACGGCTTGGCTTTTAGCCAAAGCCTCCACGGACCAAGGCGCGAAATCGGTTCATCGGGCTCAGGGCTTTCAACTGAAAGCAACGATCAGCCTATGGCGGCTCGATCTGTTTTTCCGCCTTCTTTCGGCAGCTTGAGCGCGCGTGCGGCACTCTTGTCAATTGGAGTACTTCTGATCATTCAAGCGGCAGCGATTTTTTCGCAATCGCTGCATTTTGACCTCAACGTCTCGAATATGCTGGGCACGACTTCCAGCGAAGCGTCGCTGCGAAATGGGCCCAACACGACCGCGATCACGTCCGTCCCCAAAAACGACGAAATAGGGTCGCGATTACCAGTTGCAGAACAGTATCAGGCGGATGAGACCGCTCGGGACCATCTGAGCACCGATCGCCCCGCGCTCAACGTGTTCGCCAGACGATTGTACTATTCGCCGCTTCGCGGCGATCTTTGGCTTATGCTGGCAGCAACCTCGCAGCGAAGTCGGGCATCTGGATACGACACCGCAGCCCTCCTTAAGATGTCCTACTATACAGCACCAAATGAGGTGGATCTGTTCCCGCTTCGACTGTCCGTCGCCCTGGGTACGGATGCCGCCATGAAGGACCCTGAATTCCGTGATCTGATCAGACGTGACCTCAAATTTGTGCTCACGCGCCAGCCAGCTCTCAGGCCAGCCATTGTTGCGGCGTACCGATCTGCTTCAGCGGATGGCAAGAGGTTTGCCGAGAACCTGCTTTCAGAGTTCGATCCGGGTTATCTCCCGAACGTGCGTGGGCTACCGTAAGGAGCCCAAATCAACATTGGAGCAACCCATGGCATATACGCGCTGGTAGAGCTGACAAGGCGCGTATCCGAAAGCCCGGAGCGATCTTTCCCAGCCCGGCGCTTCTTCCAACGAGAAACATTTATCAGGCGTCGCTTTTTTATAGATTAAAATTTTTTTCTTGATATTATCGAACAATTAATCATACATTAAACAACAATATTTTCTCGCGTTCCCCAATATGAATTTCGTAAACAGACATATCGCAGATCGCGCCGTCGAAACCGCCGATCTGGGCTCGGACCTCTCGCTGGTCGCGCGAAAGTGGCCGATCCGTTATGATTCAATTGAGTTCGTTACGCTCTGTGCAGATGTTGCAACCATTCTGTGCGCCAGCATCGTTTCCGGCCTGCTCGCCGAAAGCGGTGGGACGGCGAATGAGCTAGGCACGTCACTCGGATACGGCATTATCGCGTCTGCGTTTTTCGCATCCGTACTCAAAGCAAATCGCCTTTATCAACCAACCGAGCTCCTTGTGCTCCGAGGTCAGGTCCGCGCCATTTGCCTGACTTGGGCTTCCTTGCTGCTTCTCGCTGTGATTGTGGATCATTTCAAGGCTCACCCGGATTTTTCGCGGGGCGCCGGCCCGTTTTTTGCGCTGCTCGGCCTGGCCTCCTTGATTGCCGAGCGGTGTGTTATCAGAACTCTACTCATAAGCTGCCTGAGCGGCAGGAAATTTGCCGAAAAAAATATCGTCCTGATTACCGATCAACCACTGTCGCTACATGCGGGATTGTCGGAGACGCTCGCGATCCTGGGCTTTCGCGTTACGAGCCGATTTAGCTTACCTCCGATTGGATTCGATCCCACCTGGCGAAAGCGACTCAGCGCTCGCGTGATTGAGCATATCCGCAGCTCCGAGATCGACGAGATTGTGGTGGAGGCTACCCCCGACCGATGGTCCGACTTGCGGGCTTTCATTGCCGATTTGAGGGTATTGCCATTCCCGATCATGTTTGTCCCGGTCGGGGCAGCCTCTGACCTGCTCCGCCACCCAACACGAAAACTCGGGAGCGCTGTTTGCGTAGAACTTCAGTCAGAATCTCTGACGGCATTTGAAAGTACGATGAAGCGAGCGATCGATCTCATTGGCGCTTGCCTGGTCCTGATTGCATCGGTTCCGTTAGTCGCGATTGTTGCACTAGCAATCAAGGTTGATTCCCCCGGCCCTGTTCTGTTCCGGCAACAACGCTGCGGCTTTAACGGCCGTATTTTTTCAATTCGCAAGTTCCGCACAATGCACGTACTTGAAGACGGACCCTATGTCGTTCAGGCCGTCCCCGCCGATCGCCGTGTCACCCGCGTTGGACGATGGCTACGCCGCACTAGCCTTGATGAGTTGCCGCAGTTGTTGAATGTGCTCGACGGCAGCATGTCGCTGGTGGGCCCGCGCCCCCATGCGCTGGCTCATGACGGACAATTCGAGAAACTCCTGCGGAGCTATGCCCTCCGCCGCCGCGTCAAGCCAGGTTTGACGGGCTGGGCACAAATTCATGGCTGCCGGGGACCCACCAATGCCCCGATTGCGATCGAGCGGCGTGTTGAATACGATCTCTGGTATATCAACAACTGGAGCCTAAAGCTCGATTTAGCAATCCTGCTACGCACGCCCATCGAGGTGCTGAGGGGACGCAACGCCGTCTGAGAACCTATTGCGGCTTTGGCTACCGTAGTACAACTATTCGGCGAAGGTTCCCAAGGCTTAATTTAATACCTAAGCTCGCTGGCGAGCTTTCCCGCTGACCTCGCCGATCTGGAACTCCTCGATCTTACGTCCGGACTTCATAGCCGCCACCAACCACCGTGGCCGCTTGCCGCGACCAGACCAGGTCTCCGAGGTCTGAGGATTACGATACTTCGGCAGTACCCGCGGATACTTCCGCCGTGGCTTGTCGCCAGGACCGCCTTGATTCGAACCGCCTTGAAACGAGTTCGCGTCCCGCGGCACGCGCGTCCCACCATTGAGCACGGCCAAACGCTTCTCTAGTTCCTGCTTTTCGGCCTTGATTCGGGCTGACAAAATGCCACTGATTTCCCCATGAAGCGACCACAGGTCGTCTAGTGACATCGATTCTAATTCCAGCTTCTTTGCGGACATGCTGTCACCCTATAATTGCACCGTACTCATATTCCCGTAATGGACATTAATCAAGCTGGATAGAGCATATCCACCTGAGAATATGGAACTGCAACAAAGGCTGAAATAGCGGCTCCCCCATGATTAATCAAGCGGTGAACTCGCGGCCGCGCATTAAACAGCACAACAAAATGCCACGGTCGGAACGTGTACTCTGGACGTTCCAACCGGGCTGATATGCTCTAGAATTGGATACCGAAGGTCAGGCTCGGCGGACCACGCGCCGGCAAGACCGGCTCCGCGATGATCCGGCCGCCCCTAATCGACTGAGGCGCCTAGGCGTTTGGCGCCTCAGTGCCTGGAGTGTGCAGCCGCTGCCTCGCAACCGGGATCGAATGATCTCGATGTCGCTCAGCACTCGTCGCCGCAATTCGATCTGGTTCTCCAGTACCTCGACGTCCCTGCACCCTGCGGTCGGCAATGCCAACTGACCCATGCATGCCTGCAGTCGGGAGAGAGTGAGATCGACGAACACAATTTTCGTCTCTTGCGCCAACAGAACCTCCCGCAGTCCCATCATTTAAAAATAATTATCGCATAATTCTTTAAAATGATTATATTTATATTTGTTTGAACGTCAATTTCAAAATGCGATTGTTCTTTCTTGCTTCCTTTTCCGCCGCTCGGAGCAAACCGAATGTCGACGGCAGCACGATGGACCTGGAGTCACCTGAACAGCGGCGAGAGCGCGATGCGCAAGGAAGATCTCGAGGCCATGGATTTCGACGAACTCTGGCTTCTTCACGAGGAGCTAACAAAACTCCTGGCTGAAAAGATCACAGCGGAAAAACAGGAACTCGAAAAGCGCCTTGCGCAACTCAATCGCCCTGAACACGAGGTCACCGGCGACAGAGGTCCGGTGGACCCGAGCACGGAACCACCAGCTCGGCGCAAATATCCAAAAGTAATACCTAAATACTACAATCCGCTCAGGCCAACCGAGACTTGGTCCGGACGCGGCAAACAGCCCAGGTGGCTCGTTGCGGCGCTTCAATCCGGACATACGCTCGAGGAATTTCAGATTCCTGAAAAGGCCAAGGAATCTGATCCGAACTCTCGGGAGCAGGAGCACGGTTCGTAGTCGACAAACAAATCATTCTTGCAGATGTTCTGGCGGATGCGCCCCTGCTCGAAGTCCTAGGCCATCTGGCCGTTATGCTGCCAGCTGATTGAATTGAGCTGCCGCAACCTGGTGAAGGTCCGCTACTTGGCTCGCAGGAAATGTTTCCCGCGCAAACACCTTGTGAGCGTCGAGCAGGTAACGATAGGCCTCGCGACTCGCATTCCGTTCGTTCAAAATTCGCTCGATCTCCCGTAGGTTGAGCAGTTTCCGTCGCATCTCAGCGATTTGCTGTTCCATAGAAACCATCGCATGTTCCCTGTGAAGATCCTGCCGCATCTTTTCCTCCCTCCGGACGGACTTGGCACTCAGAGCTTACCCTTTTGTCGAAAATTAACCAATGATATTTCAGCACCGATTTTTGATCACGATTTATTTCTATTATAGATCTTCGACCGCGTTCCGAATTCGGCAGTTTCCATGCAGTCAGCCGAACTTTGCGCGTCACAGCTTCGCAGTGACGACCAGACTGGCCTGATAAAGCACGATGATCCTCGCTGAAATGCAAAGTCTCTGAGCAATTACCCGCATCAGAACCTCGGAGATCGACAGGAGCACGGGACCTCAGACGCGGAGGTAAGCTTGGGAGCCGCAGGCGTGCGACGCTGCGCGGGGCCACTGCAGCTGCGCCCGAGCCCCGCGCCATTGCCAAGCGAAGATTGATTTCGAGAATTGAATGAAATTTAATCCATTGAAATGAAGCCGGATTTTGTTTAACTTTAAAACATAATCTAAAAAAACCGCGGGCCTTGCGCTACAAAATGCAGAGCCTAAGGCGGAACATTTGTAATCAGCTAGCCATTTCCTGACAGTTTGGTGATTTGACGTGCACACCAGACCTTTAGTCACACAGAGGCGTATATACGAGGCCTCAATCGCAGCAACCCTCCTCGCGGTGACGTGGGCGACGGAACTGCAGAGTTCCCCTAGGCAGCCGGGGAAACCCGAAAGTCCGGCCGGAGCCGAAACAAGTATCTCGTCAGGAGCTGAGTTGGGCCCCGTGACGAATAGCGGGCAATCCCGAGGACGATTTTCCGAGCAAACCTCCGAGAAAGCGCTGCGGTTCGCCCAGGCCACTAAAACCGACAATGAGGACGTACGAGCGCAGCTGTCGCAGGAGCAGCAGAAGGTTCAAGCACTGACTCAAGACCTCCGGGCATCTCGGCGCGAACTCGGAACCGTCTTGAACCTACTGAAGCAGGCGCGCGAACAATGGCTCGATATAGCGGATGCGGCAGACAGCCAGGCGACAAAACTGCGGAACTCACTACAACAGGAGAACGAGCGGGCGCAGCGCCTCGAGCAGGAGCTTGCGGCTACTCGCCGTGATCTTCAATTGCAGGCAGAGCTGACTGCCAAGGCAAACGGCGAGAGCAGCGACGTCAAACAAACCGGAGGACGCGATCTGGCTCCGGTGCAAAAGCTTCTGCAGGAAGAAAGGGATCATGCGAGCGAATTAGAGCGGGATCTTGCTACAGCCCGTCGCGATCTTCAGATACGGGCAGCATCAGCTGCAAAAGCTAGCGACGAAGAAAATCGCGCTAAGGACGCGGCAGAGAAACGCTGTGCGGAGGTTCAGGCACTCCTACAGCAAGAACGGGGCAAGGCAGAGCAGCTGGAGAAAGCTCTGGCTACGACTCGACGCGAACTGGAGAGCCAGAGCTCAGTCGCCAAAAAAACAATAGAAGAGGCCGACCAGCTAAAGCAAACAGCCAAGGCCAGCTTAGACAAGGCTAGTCTGTCCCTAAAGAGTGAACGTGATCGCGCAGAGGAACTCGCTCAGCAGCTGTCGTTAGCGCGCACCAAGCTTTATGCCTACGAGGCTCAGACGGAGACAAACCATGAGCGAGCACAGCTGCCAAGCAGCGCCGCGGAATTGGAAAAATTACTTCAACAAGAACGCGACCGATCTGGCCAACTTGAACAGGAACTCGCGATCGCGCACCGTGCCTTGCAGGCGCAGCTGGACGCAGACCGGCAATTCGCGGCAACGGAGCTGACCCCACAAGGGAGTTGGACAACATTTCTCAACTTGCCTCAAGTCAACGATCCTTTGTCGCGCGACAGCAGTCTTCAATTCTCGCGCGGGCCCTCTGCGGCGCAAGGCGTGGTGACGGCAGACCAGAACGCTGAATACCCTCCCCGATCCCATACCGCAGCCCTTGTCGCATCCGCGACATCGACGGGCACCTTTGATGATCTCCAATCGGGGACGGAACAGCAGGCGGAGATATCGCGGTTGATGGAGCACGCAACTCTGCGGCTCAGACAAGGTGATATCGGTGCCGCGCGCACGTTCCTGGAGCGCGCAAGCGAACTCGGCAGCGCCCAGGCTACCTTCGCGCTCGCTGAAACCTATGATCCACAAATTCTTCCTAAGTGGGGAGCCTACGGAACGCGCAGCGACGCGAGCAGGGCACGGGAACTGTATGCGAAGGCCGAAGCCGCCGGAATCACCGAGGCAAAGCAGCGCTTTGAAGCGCTCGGCCGATAACGCACGACGGGTAAGCGGTCACAGGTTATCGACGACTCTAATCTTACGAAACGGCTGCTGGGAGACAACTTATGCGCAAGTCGTTCAGAATCGATCCGTCACTAATGGCCACGGTATTGTCTCTACTGCTCCTCCTAGTAGAGCCCTGCTCTTGCATCGCCCAAACCCACAGCGCACATGCGCGGATGCCAACGCAGCCGGTGAGGCCGGAAGTCACTGCGATGAACGCGTGGACGGTCGGCCTTGCGGGCGGTCTCTTAGAGGGCGCTCCCATTCGCTTGGCGGCTGAAATGGCCCGCGTGGTCGATGACGGTCGAAATCTCCATGTCTTGCCCGTTGTCACGCGCGGCGCAACCGAAAACGTAAACTCGCTTCTCTACTTGCGGGGTATCGACGCCGCGATCATCAATTCGGACGCTCTGGAAGAGTACAGGAGCCAGGTGCCGGACATACAGCAGCGTGTCTCATACGTGCTCAACCTCTTTCCATCTGAACTCCATATCTTTGTCCGGCCAGAGATTCAGACGCTGCGCGATCTGGTCGGCAAAAAGGTGAATTTCAATACACAAGGAACGGCTGCGGCGTATTCGGGGCCGATGATCTTCAGCCGGCTTGGGCTCGAGGTGGAGAAGACCTTCATTCCTCACCAGGTTGCGCTCGAACAAATGCGCCAAGGCGACATGGCCGCCGTTGTTTTCATTACGTCAAAGCCGGTCGATGCCTTCCTGCGCGGCCATTGGGATCCGGGGTTCAAGTTCCTGCCTCTGCCATATGACAGCAAGTTCGAAGATTACTATCTCCCGTCCTCGCTCGAGGCGGCCGATTATCCGAACCTCATAAGACAGGGCGAACGGGTCGCCACCATCGCGGTGCCGACTGCTCTCGTCGCGTTCAACTGGCCGGTCAACTCAGATCGGTTCCGACGGGTAGCGCGCTTTGTGGATTATCTGTTTTCGCGAATCGATCGGCTGCAAGGGACCGGCTTTGATCCAAAGTGGAAATCGATCAACTTGGCCGCAACTGTACCTGGACTGACACGCTTTCCTGCCGCGCAGGCGTGGCTCGACCGCATTGCGCGTTCAAGCCAGGCCTCTCGATGAGACATGCCGTTGTCCTCGTGGCGTTCGCGCTCACAAGGATCGCTCCGGCGGAAGGAATCATGCCGCCAGTCCTAGCCGCACAGAATGGAGAAAACTGGATCATCAGCGAGACGACTTCGCCTGTGGACTACTCGCCGATCGTGAGTGCGACTACATCATCACGATCTGATTCGGGCGCATCCGCTATGAAACTGTCAATTCGATGTTGGGCCGGTCGCACCGAACTATTGCTCAACCCTGTCAGCACGCACGGCCGCGGCGAGGACTACGTGATTTCACTCCGGCTGAACAACGACCAACCCATTCAGATCCCGACGGTAGGTCCGGCAAATGGACCCAGCATCACGCTCGCGGGCGACGTCGTTCACCTGTTGCAATCGCTCCCCGACACCGGCGAACTTACTGTTTATCTCACCGCGAGAACAGGCATCAGTCAGCGCGCCATGTTCGCTCTAGCTGGCTTGGAAAAGGTTCGCCGGAAAATGGTCACTGTCTGCAAATGGCCGCAGGCAGTCGCAAAGCCCAGGACTTAATTGTGGGTAGCATGGACGATGGAGAGCACATCATGAGCATATTTCGGCAATTTATCAGAGGAGTGGTGCCCGGTCTCATTTCGTTGCTGTTTGCAACCTCGAGCCCTTGGGCACAGGAGACCATTCAGCCGTGGCAAACAAATGCATCTACTCAGGCATTGAAGCACAGCACGCATTCGAGCACTCGAAAGGTACCGATCACAGCAACGAGCCATACGCGATCTGCCCTTGCTCGTATGCCAGGGCACTCGGACGACCAGAAGGAGCACCACTTGATCCTGCAGGTGAACACTAATGATTCTGCTGCCATGAACCTCGCACTGAACAACGCAAGCAATGTCGCGACATACTACAAAGAGCTCGGTGAAAAGGTAAAAATCGAGGTGATCACGTTTGGCCCGGGCCTGCATATGCTTCGTGACGATACTTCGCCGGTGAAGGCTCGCATCGAGGAGATGGCACTTGGCGCGCCGGAGGTGTCGTTCAAAGCGTGCGGTAACACTCGGGAGAAGATGCAGAAGGCCGAGAACAAGGACATTCCCATTGTTCCGCAGGCTCAGGTGGTGAAGTCGGGTGTCGTTCGTGTCATGCAACTGCAGGAGCAGGGATGGACGTATGTCAAGCCATGAAGCGTACCAGCGCAAAACCTGAAAATTCCAGCAATTGTGCGCGCCCAATACCCCGGATACGTGTTCGGTGGACTATAGCGACGCCGCCGCGAAGCAGGAGCCGCAGGTCGTTGGCGGAATGACGTCTTCATGCCAACAAACGTGACCCGACTCGCACGAACATTGCCTACGGGGTGGACCGGGGCGATCGGAAGCTCGGTGGCGCAGCGGTTGCGTTGGTGATGGAGGACGAACCGAAAACAGTGAGACAGCGAAAAGGCTGCCAGGTTCGACGCGCGCCCCTGGGTTGATGCCGTGCAGACGCCTCATCGGCCGGAGTTCAGGGGCGGTCGTCAATTCCGAAAAAGATGACTTTGCGGTAACTTCGGGCCGGTTGTGGAGGGTGGTGCAGAACCGACGGAGAACGCGCTCCTCTTGCATGACGGGCTCGAGCCGAGCCCCCACGCGCGTCAAAGTTAAAAGGGGGTTGTGGGCTTTGCGGGACACGCCAGATTTGACCACCGTCCCCTTTGCGTGATCCAGACCTTCCAAGCTTCGTCATGCTTGGCATAGAGCTCGAGCCAGCGCGTCTCCTGTATCTCGGCGGGTTCCTCGGTCTGCCAAACGGCCGTTCGGAGACTGCCCGACCGGACGAAATCCTCAAGCGATTCGAACTCCGCGGTCTCCTCCAGCGACAGACCGATCAACACGCGATGTCCCTGTCTATCGACGAAATACCGGCGCGGCGCATTGCTTTTGTGATCAGTCATTTCGGAGCTTCTCCCGTGTGAGCCGTGGACCAGAGTGAACCCCAACACGGCGGCGACCGGCACACATGAAAGCGAGCACACCAACCGGAACACCAAACAGCGCAGCCAGATACGCTATCACTGCTCCGCTATCCCGTCGAATTCAGGGCAACTCAGCTTTTAGCAATTGCCGATGGTGTTCTGGGGCGCCAGTCCAAAGCTCACAACGAAGACCGCAAATTAACCTAACCGTATATGGTTAGTCCGACGTCTGCGGATTCATTACGAAGAGGGCGGACCTTGACCACTTCCCAGCGACGTCGAAGCATAAGGCGCATAAAGACGGTATCGCACTGATCTCTTGTGGGAACGCCATGCTCTCATGCCGTAGCCGCAACCAAAGCCAGCGGCAAAGATCGAAAACAAGACCAGTACGGGTATCATCCGAATATTCCACGTTTGCCGAACGCTCCTCCCAGGATCATTTCATCGTTTAGTTGTGGCGAGTTCAAGGTGTAACAGCGCTGAAAGTTTTGTCAGATGAAGATGAACTTTGTGCAACGGCTTGCTTGAATATTGATCGCCACAGATACGGGAGCTTGAGGTCGATCCCGTATCTCATCGTCCATGCCAGGAACTCCCTTCGGCACCGGAGGCCTCGTTCAGCCAGCGACTTCGGCACATGAAGGTTAACCGGTCAACGACCTTTTGCACGCACGGATGCCGATTGACCATCGATTGGGCTCGTCTTATTCGAAGCAACGCCGCTATTCGGCGCTTGCAGACAATGGAGCAGAGTCCCGGCATGACCAACCGACCGATCATTCTCGTTACCGGAGGCGCGGGCTATATCGGCTCACACGCGTGCCGCATGCTGGCTGCGGCTGGTTTCCAACCCTTCGTCTACGACAATCTTTCTACCGGCCATAGAAGTTTCGTCGCGGGACCCCTGGTCATCGGCGATCTCCTGGACGAAGCAACGCTCGCGCGCGTCTTCACCGAGCACGAGATTTCCGCGGTGATGCATTTTGCGGCCGCGAGCCTGGTTGGCGAATCCGTCGTCGATCCGCAGAAATACTACATCAACAACGTGCAGGGGACCCTGTCGCTGCTGCAGGCCATGCGCAATGCCGGCTGCCATCGCATCGTGTTCTCATCCACCGGCGCGGTCTACGGCAATGCCGATAGCAAAGCGCTGCCGGAGAATTTCGCCTGCGCGCCGATCAATCCGTACGGCGCATCGAAATGGATGATCGAGCGCATGCTGGCCGACTATCGCGCGGCGTATGGATTCGGCGCGTTCTGCCTGCGCTATTTCAACGCCAGCGGCGCTGATCCCGCCGGCGGTATCGGCGAGCAGCGCGACAACGAGACCCATCTCATCCCGCGCGCCATGATGGCGTTGCAGGGACATGTCGGCGACTTCGCCGTCTTCGGCGACGACTACGACACGCCCGATGGCACCGCGATTCGCGACTATATCCACGTCACTGATCTTGCGGCCGCGCATGTCGCTGCGCTCAGACTGCTGCTCGAGGGGCACAGCGGCGGCAGCTTCAATCTTGGCACCGGCACCGGCTTCTCGGTGCGGGAGATTCTCGCTGCGATCGAACAGGAGACCGGGCGCGAGGTGCCACATGTGATCAAGCCACGACGACCGGGCGATCCGACCTACCTGGTGGCCGATCCCTCCGCCGCACGCAGGGTCTTGAATTTCGTGCCGTCTCATTCCGATCTGCCGACAATCATTCGTACCGCCTGGGCGTGGCACCAGAAGGCTCATCCGTTGAGACAGAAATGACGCGGCGCAGCCGCGATCTGCAGGCCAGAAGCAAGGATTGACCGCACACGGATCGGGCTCGGCTCGCTAAACTCCGTGGTTGTACGGAGCCGCGCACTTTGATTTCGTCGCGGTAAGGTTGAGCAGTTAGCTTAATCTGCGGTCTTTGTTGCGTGTTTTCGCCAATAGCCTATCCCTCTTACGCACCGGGCTTCCCCAAGGCCCGGCCCCACCCAAGCAAAGCCGTCGAGCGAACATGGGTCGCTTGGCGGCTTTGTCGTTGTGTTAAGAGGATCGTTTTCGTCATGGCGCGCAAGCCCTGGTCGTTCAAGGAAGACCGTCGGTTAATGGAGCTAGCCAAGTCTTCAATTACGTTGGAAGAGGCCGCGAAGCAGCTGGGACGGTCGCCCGAGGCTGTCAAGCGCATGGCACTGCGACTTGGTCTGTCGCTCAAGTCCAAGGCCGACAAGAAGAGTTGAGACGTCGAGCTCGCGCGCGGGCTGCATATGACGGTGGTCGCTGAAGGCAGCGAGACCGAGGAGCAGGTCCGCGCACTGATCTCCTGCGGCGTCGAGCAAGGCCAGGGCTATTTGGTCGCCGCGCCGCTGCCGTTTGCCCGGTTCATGGCGCTCCTGGACGCCCGGCGCCGGGAAACCGAATCCGATGACGCAACCGCCGAGGCGCCCCTCGTCGCCTGAAGCGCGATGAGATTGGAACGAATCGTCATCGCGCTTCAGGTTATTGTTTGAGCATGATCTCCGCGCAAACACGTTCCGCGTTTGTCGCAAGGGAAAAACGCTTCACACTTTTCCGGATCATGCTCTAGATCCCGCGGCGCGCATGAAACGACGATTCAACCATGTCCGCGGAACCGCAGCCACGCACAACATCTTAACGATACCGGCAGCTTTTCCGGAGCCTTGCCTTCCGTTGCACTATGGTAAGCCATGACCCGGAACAAGCTCATCGCCGCAACGGGCATTTGCCTCGCGCTGATCGTCTACGCCACGCTCGCCGCGCTGACGGGGCGGCCGGTGCTGATCGGCCATCACGAAGCCTATTGGGTTGTCGTGATCGAACGCTTCAGCGCCTATGGTATCTTGGGCTTCCTGCTGGCCTTCCTGCTGCCAGGGCGCTTCGCCCAGGCCTGCCTGCTCGTGGTCGGCGTCGCCATTTCGCTCGAACTCCTGCAAGCGCTGCGGCCGGACCGGGATGCCGCATTCTTCGACGTCATCCAGAAGGCGGCCGGCGGCGTCGTTGGCGTCGGCATTGCGCAAACTGTTTTGGCGTTCTTGCCCCGGTCGCGCTCCTGATCGGGGCTCCGCGCCTGGCGAAGGCGGCATTGGTCGGCAGCAGACTTGATCGGTAGCAGACTTGCCGGATGCCCCCTTGCCCGCCTATTGTCCCGCGGCCAGTCGAGGAGAGACATCGCCCATGATGAGAACCGTAACGCCGCTTTTGGCTGCTTTTCTGATTGCCGGCGGAAGCGCGTGGGCACAAACCACTTCTTCGAACGGAATCCGCAGCGGATATGGCGCTCCGGCGGGTGCATCGACGACGCCTGCAACGTCAACTTCGACCGCGTCGTCGGGAACGCGCAATGTGGGAACCGGTCAGAGGCGCACCGAAGGTGCCATGGGCCTGACCCCACAACTCCAGAAAGAGCTCGGAATTCGTCGCCAGCAATAGGCAGGAGCCTTAGCCGTCGGACCTGGCGGCCTTCGCAAAAGGCGCTGAGCGGCTATTTCGCCATCTGCCCACGGAGCTCGCCCCCGGATTTGCCGCGGCGTGGACGCTCGCGTACCAGTTGCCCGCCAACAGATCCGCGGCCTGTGCGTCAGAGAGCGTGGGCGCGCCCTGGGTCGGGCTCTGAGCCGATTTGAAGGGCAGCGCGATGCTGGCGTTCTTCCCGAGCTCGCTTGGGCCATGGAAATGCGTGCCAACCGCGGGCCCGGTCAGACCTGAATAGGCGACCGCGTAAGTCAGCACCTTGCTGTCAGTATCGAACGTCGCCTCGGCCTTGCCGGAACCGTCATCCTTTGGGATGGGTCACAGAGGACGCCTCAAGCTACCCCGCGCTTGTCACCCTCTTCGCACGTCAGAAGCTGAGCCATCTGACGATGGGTATCGCGCAAGGCCTCGATCGCCCCGTCGAGATCGAATTCCGACTCGCGAATACTGGCAAGAAATCTGGCCGTCAGCGCGAGATTAAGCTTAACGCGCGTCGCGCCGTCGCTACTCTTGCGACGGTGAAGCGACAGATGCCGCACCATGAGCCTGGCTTCCGCCGCGCTGCAATCGCAGAGCGTCGCGAGTTCATCGTACGTCATCCAGACTTGGGGCATGTTCCTCACCGCCGGTTGCGAGACCCGCAACGTAGGGCGGATTCGTAAAAGCGAGGTTGCTGGCACATCAAGGTGATCGCCCGCCGCGAACGTTCGGAGGCGGCCGGAAAGGGCTATGTGATCTTCCCGAATGGAACTGCGAGGCGGATGACAGTTGTGGCTAAGATGACAGCAATTCCATGAATCGGGCAGCCGTCATGGACTCTTTCGTGGCCGTATGATCGCCAACGCCCATCGGCCTCGTATTATGTGTGCTGATCGTCGTCTTGGCCTATCTCGCGTTTCAATCGTTGGCACCAGCCGGTGACGTGCCGGCCGCGCGTGATACATTCGACGTGCGACGACGATCGACGGCCTTGCAGCAGCCTGTCGTCACGCACCTCAATGCACCGCTGCGTAGAGGATCTTGTCCTGTGTCGCCTCCGCCGCGTCGAACTCGGCGACGATGCGGCCGGTACGGGCGACCAGGATGCGGTCGGAGACCGCGAGCACCTCCGGCAGGTAGGAGGAAATCACGACCACCGCCTTGCCCTCGTCAGCGAGCCGTCTGATCTCGGCATGGATGTGCGGAATCGTGCCGACATCGACGCCACGCGTCGGCTCGTCGAAAATGACGATCGAGGGATCCTGCACCAGCGTCTTGGCCAGCACCACCTTCTGCTGGTTGCCGCCGGACAACTCGATGATCTTTGCCTTGCGCTGCAGCGCGCTGATCTTGAGACGCTCGACCCAGTAATTGGCAAGCTTGCCCCGCCTTGCGCGCGACAAGAGGAAGCTGAAACCGTTCCCTGTGCCGAGCTTGCCGAGATAGACGTTGTCGTCAACCACCATGGTCTCGAAGAAGCCGTTGGCCTTGCGGTCCTCGGTGATGTAGGCGATGCCGTCGTTGATCGCCTGTCGCGGCACACGGTAGCGGATCGCTTTCCCGCGCAGGCGAATAGTGCCGCCATTGATCAGGTTTCGCTTCAGCGCGCCGTAGATGACTTTTGCGATCTCGGTGCGGCCCGAGCCGATCAGACCGGCGATACCGACTACCTCGCCGGCATAGACGGAGAACGACATGTTCTTGACCGCCATGCCCATGGTGACATTCTCGACCGTCAGCACCTTTTCGCGGCGCTGGTGGGTTTTCTCCTTGCGGCCATAGACGGCCTGCGCCACCTCGCGGCCGACCATGTGTTGCACCAGGCTATCGCGCGTGAGCTGCTTTGCGGGCGCGGTGATCACCAGCCTGCCGTCGCGTAGCACCGTGATGCGGTCCGCGATCTGGAGCGATTCCTCCAGTGCGTGCGAGATGTAGATGATCGACACGCCGCGCGCGCGCAGGTCGCGCACCAGATGGAAGAAATGCACGATCTCTTCGGGCGTGAGGGATGCAGTCGGCTCGTCGAAGATGATGATGCGGGCCTTGTTGTAGATCGCACGTGCGATCTCGACCATCTGCTTCTTGGCAGTTCCGAGCATCGCCACCGGGGTCGCCGGATCGACGTGGAAGTTAAGCGATTGCAGGAGCTGCTGAGCCTGGATGTTCAGCGTGCGGAAGCGCGTCAGGAGCTTCTCGTTGCCGAGCTCGATGTTCTGCGCCGCCGTCATGGTCGGCACCAGGCTCGTTTCCTGATAGACCATACAGATGCCGGCGTTCAGAGCATCGCGTGGCTGCTCGAAATTGGCGGGCTTGCCGTCGAGCCGGAACTCGCCGGAGGTGAGCCCAATCGCACCCGCGATCGCCTTGCACAGCGTCGATTTGCCGGCGCCGTTCTCGCCGACCAGCGCATGCACCTCGCCGGGATAGAGGTTGAAGTTGACGCCTTCGATGGCGTGCACGCCGCCATAAATCTTGCTGCCGCCGATGATCTCGAGCACGGGCTCGGCTACGCCGTTGGCGAGATTTGCGCCGTCGCTCATCTGAGCTCTCCCGAATGGAGCAGAAGACAGCCGGTGCCGCGTGCGGCGATCACCACGCCCCGCCGGGTCCTGCACGCGGCCGTGATGCCGTGGAAACGGCCGCCGGCGCGGCTGTGCAGGCTGTCGGTCGCCTCGCCCTCGGGATCGAGATGCACGAGCAGTCCGTAGGAGCGCGGCGGCGCCCATGGTTTCTGGATGCCGAGCGCCTTGACACCGCCGATCTGCATCGGCTCCAGACAGTCGGCGCCGCCGGCAAGTGCCGGCGCAATCCAGTAATTTTCCGGCATCGTGCGCATCATCTCCTCGCGGAAATCGTCTTCCTTCAGCACGAACTCGATGAGATGCGTGCGTCGCGCGAACAGGCCGAGGAAAAAGCCCCGATTGCCGTCAAGATGCAGCCTTGCGGGATAGCCCGGCAGATTGCCGGCGATGACCTCGCCCTGTCCCAGGCCATTGGCGGTCAGCGGGAAGCGGCTGAGACGATGGGCCCAGCTTTCGGTCAGCCACAGGCTGCCACCATCCGCCGAGACCGTGGCGCCATAGGGATACGGCAGATCGCGCAACAGCACGGACGCGTTCGCAAGGCCCGGTCCGCAAACGATCAGCCGGCCATTGCTCCGCTTCTCCATCAGATCTCGCCGCCACTGGTCCGGCGTGCGGCCGGTCGAACCCTCGACCGCAAAGATTCGTCCGTCCGGAGCCACCGCGACCGACAGCAAACCCAGGAGACCACGGCCGTCGACGGTCTCCAGCCAGCGTGGGCTGGGGCCCGCCGGATCAATCGCGGCGAGGCCACGCCCGGCGACGCAAGCCAGTAGTCGCCCGTCCGGATGGATCGCGAGCCCGCCCGCCTCGCCCTCGAACTCTGCAACCAGCGTCCGTGTCGACAGATCATCGGAGAGCTTCAGGACCCGCTTGCCAGCAGACACGTAGATCGCGCCGTCCGCTGCCGCGACGACGTCGTCGACGCCGGCCAGGGGCTCGCCGATCACGGTGCAGCCATCGAGCCGGTCGTTCGGACTGAGCGCGCCGTCGAGCGGCGGGATCGCGTTCTGGCCGCCATCGCGATCGATGACGCTGCGGATGTCGCGCAGGAGGTGATCGAAAAATCCCATTGCTAACTCGCCACCCTGCTCTTGTCGCCCCAATAGGCGTCATAACCGGTCCAGCTCTCGTCGACACCGTCGAGCTTGATGCGGCCTATGCGGTTGTTCTCGAGTCCCCCGAGATAGAGATAGCCCTTGTGCTCGCGCATCGAGGTCAGGGTCGAATGCGAGATACCGGTCGGATCCCACCAGGATTCCAGCGTCTCACCCTGCTCGTTGAACTTCAGCACGCAGCCATGATTCAGCGCCGGCGCGAGCCATTCGTCGGCAGGCACCTGTTTGACCATGCGTAGCCGGAAACCCGGCTTGCGCGCGGAGAGATCGAAGGTTGGCGTTCGGATACCGACCAACGCCAGCCAGTAAGTACCGTCGGAGGCGCGATTGATGTTGTCGGGGTTGCCCGGCAGCTCGTCGATCAGGACTTCCGTCTTGCCCTTCTTCGGCCCCTCGATCCAGTAGCGAAAGACCTTGCAGAGCGAGGTGCTCGCGATCAGCACCGACTTGCCGTCATGGGAGACGCAAACGCCGTTCGGGAAATAGAAATGGTTGATGATCGTGCGCGTCGTCTTCGTCGTGGGATCGTAGCAGACTACGCGGCCGTTGGGCCTTGCTTCCAGGATGTCGAGCGTGTTGGTCGTCATCTCGTAGCGTGTGGTGCAGTCGCTGAAATAGATCTTGCCGTCGGGCGCGATGTCGAGGTCGTCAGCCATGCGCAGGCGGGAGTCGTCGTTGAGCTTGTACCAGGTGCGGTTGGTCTCGTCGGTGACCTTGAACACACGCTGGTCCGGCGCGATGCCGTAGACGCCCATGCCGGCTACCGCGACGATCAGATTTTCGTCGCGGTCGAACTGCATGCCGAGCGGTCGGCCACCGATATGGGCGAATACCTCGCGCGTCTCGAGGTTCGGCCCCGAGAAGCGGATCACGTTGCCGTCGCGGGTCGAGCCGTAGACGCGGCCCTGGCGATCGACGATGACGTCCTCCGGGCCCTCGACCTGGTCGAGCCCGATCGCCTGCGCATGGATCAGCCGGTCGTTCTGGGCATAGGGTGAGGCCGTCCCCGGTTGCACCGAGGGCGCCGGCGCCAGCGCCACATAGGCGGGGTTCACGTAAATCTTCTGAATCGCCTTGCCGCGGTTCTTCGACCATTTGACGTCGATGCCGACGGCGGCGAGCAGGATCATGCCCGTCACCGCCGAAGTGACGTAGCCGGGGATGCCCATCCGCACGAGGCCGTTGATGAGAAGGAAGATGATCAACGCTCCGATCATCGCCCGCCATACCGTGCCCTTGCCGCCGGCGAGCGAGATGCCGCCGAGCACGACCGCGGTCAGCGCCTGGAATTCCCAGCCCACGCCGGTCGTGGAATCCGTGCTGGCCTGCCGTGCGGCATAGAAAATGCCGCTCGCCGCGCACAGTGTGCCCGACAGCACATAAGTGAGGAACAGCATCAGCCGGACGCGAATGCCGGCGTGCCGCGCGGCCTTCCGGCTCGCGCCGATCGCGGTCAGATGCCAGCCATAGCGCGAGCGCGACAGGAAGATGTGGCAAACGAGCAGCACGACGAACAGCGTTGCCGCGTTGACAGGAATGCCGAACACGCTGCCGGTGCCGATGAAATCCCAGGCATCGCTGTCGACGGAATTGGTTGCAAACACCTGGGCGTAGCCGGTGTTGAGAAGGTTGACCGAGGCGCGCAGGATGATCAGCGTCACCAGCGTGGTGAGGAACGGCCGGGTCTTCAGAAAGCCGATCAGGAAGCCGTTGATGCTGCCGAGCGCGGCGCCGACCAGAAGGGTCACCACGACGACCAGGCCGACCGGCCACTCCATCACCAGCAGGAAGAACAGCGCAGCGAAATTGCAGAGAGCGAAGATCGCGCCGACGGAAAGATCGATGCCACCGCTGATCAGGCAAAATCCCATGGCGAGCGCCACGAAGCCGAATTCGGCAAACAGGCGGAGCAGCGATAGCGTGTTCTGCACCGAAGCATAGTCGGGAATCGTCAGCGCGAAATACAGCCACAGGCCGACCATGACCGTAAAAGGCACGACGGGCTCGAACCATTGCTTCAGCAAAAGCTCGGACAACAGCAGGCGGGGCGAAAACCGCCGCGCCGACATAGTAAGAGATTCGGCGAAGGCTTCGATCGTCGACATGATCCTGGCACTCCCAAGCAGCCGGCGTGCGACGGCGCACGCCGGCCAACGTTCAGATCAGCTCTTCTTGGGAAGCGCGAAGCAGTTGGCGCCCGACGCGTTGGTCTTATCGAGCCAGATCGGGCGCGTATAGTATTCGAGGTTCCGCGTGCCGGGCTTGTCTCCGGACATCAGCAACGTCTCAGCAGCGAACATCAGGTCGTGGCCCTGCTCGGTCGCCTTGTAGCTCAGGAATTTATAGAAATTACCGGAGTTGACCTGATCGCAGTCGAGCGAGGAGCCCTCGCCGGAGGCGAACACCTTGACGTCGTCGATCTTGCCGGCGTTGCGGATCGCTTGCGCCGCGCCGGATTCCATGATGCCCCAGAAGCCGATCGAGGCGCAGAGATCCGGATGCTGCTGTATCACCGTGGCGGTGATGTTGAGCGCGGTGTTGGCGTCCCAGTTGGCGGCCTGGTTCGAGACTACCTTGATGTTGGTGTCCTTGTTCAGGACCTCCATGATGCCCCCGACCTGGTCGACGCTGGCCGCCGCCGTCAGCTCGCCCTGGACGATCTGCACCTTGCCGGACTTGCCGGTGCCGGTGCCGCAGGCCTTGACCACTTCGGTCGCCAGCATCTTGCCGATCTCGCGCCAGTCGGCGCCGACGAAGGCGCCGGACTTGTAATTCGAGGACATGTTGATCTGGATGACATGCGTGCCCTGACTCTCGGCGCGCTTCAGATCCTTCATCAGCAGCGTGACGCTGGGGTTCTGCACGATCAGCACGTCGGGCTTCTGGTCGACCAGCGCGGTCAAGGCTTGCTGCATCGCCGACGGATTGTTGTTGGGATCGCGGACGATGAACTTCATGCCGCGCCACTCGGCTTCTTCCTGCACCACCCGGCCCCATTCATCCGAGAGCGGTACGCCAAGTGCGATCGGCAGGTATGCGATCGTCTTTCCTTGCAGCGCCTTGTCGTAGGACGCACGAAGCTCGCGCGCGGTCTTGGTACCACCTTCCTCCTGCGCGGCTGCCAACATCGGCAGCGCAAGGAACGCCGCACCTGCTGCCGCGATCGTCCAGAACTTCCTATTCATGGGATCCTCCTCGTCCTGTTTGTTGATTGTGAAACGGGATGCCGTTGACCGGCATTCCTCGTCAGTCACCTTGCCGTGCCGTCTCCTCGTCCCGCGGATGCAGGAAGTTGTCGAGCACGATAGCAGCGAGCAGCACCACACCCTTGATGATGTTCTGCACCTCGCTGTTGACGTCCATGATGGTGAAGGCGTTGAGCAAGGTGCCGATCAGGATACAGCCGACCACGACGGAGAACACGCTGCCGCGCCCGCCGATCAGGCTGATGCCGCCAATCACGACGACCAGCACGACGTCGAAGATCATGGTGCCCTGCGTGATCGCCATCTGCATGCTGCCCGTCGTGCCAACCCATACCAGGCCGGCAAGCCAGGCGAGAAAGGCGACCAGGGCATATTCGAGGACAATCAGCGGCCGCAACGGAATGCCGGTCAGGCGCGCCGCTTCCGGATTGTCGCCCTGCGCATAGATGAAACGGCCGATCGAGGTGCGCGACAGGAACAGGTGCATCGCGATCGCCGAGACGGCGAACACCAGGATCGGCACGGGAATGCCGAACAGCCGCCCGGCGCCCGCAAACATCAGGCCCGGTGCGTCCTTCGGCGCGTAGACCACCCAAGCCGGCGCGAGCCAGAACGCAAGGCCATAGATCACGAAGCCCGCAGCAAGCGTCACAAACAACGGCGGCGCCTCCACGAAGGCGACCATGACGCCGTTGATCACACCGATCAGGAGTGCAATCGCAAGCGCAAGCAGGACGGCGGCTCCGACTGGCATGCCGCGCTGCATTTCGATCAGGCCGATCGCCCAGCAGCCCGCCAGAGTCGCGACTTCGCTCAGATCGATGCCGCGGCTTATCACGATCAGCCCCATGCCGAGCCCAAGCACGCCCAGGATGGAAATGCTTCGCAACAGATTGAGCAGATTGGAGATCGTCGCAAAGCCGTTCAGCGTGAAGCCGAACACGATCAGCAGCACGATCGTGATCAGGAGAACGATCTGCTCCTGGTTGGGCCTGGCGATATTGAAGGGGATGCGAGGGGTAGTGGCCGGAACAGCAACACTGCGCGATGCCAAAGGCCACCGCATTTGTTTCCTCCCACTCGTATTTTGGTTCCGAGTGTAGGAGCGGCAACCAGTATTCGTCAAACATATTTCTCAAATGCTCGCAGTTCACGCTCCCGCGATCACCGCATCGTCAAATGATCAGCGTTTGATACTTAGTTTGATTTGAGGCAGTGAGGCTTGCTGCGAGCAAATCCGAAGTGGCGACCGTCACGACAAAAAGGTGAGGATTTCCATGAAGCGGCATATTCGCGGGACGCGACAATCTCGTTGACGCGAAAAGTGGCATCAGGCCAGCGGACCCTTCGACGGTCCGGGCGTGCGAGACAGACGCGGGCGCGAACGGCCGTCCATCGCCTTCGGCAGCTTGTCCGGCTTAAGCTTGACGACCGCGCATTTGGCATCCGTCGCCCGAACATCATCCTGGCTGTAGATCAACGTCGCCTCGAACAGCACATCGGGCGCCTCCTTGGCGCGGCCGGAACAACTCGCCATCGCGCCGGTACAAACGCCGGACAAATTGACCTCGACCTCGTCGGGACCGAACACCGTCGGCATGCCGTCAGCATGACGGCGGGTGGTCAGCACGGCAGTGAATCGATCCTGATCGACGTGATAGGAGCCACCATAGGTGAAGAAGCTGTCGCTGCCGGATATCCGGCCCTCCACGAGGTGTACGATTCCGGTCCCCTGGCCATGCGAAGTCCTGAACCAGGCTGCGTATTTTCCGTCTTTCAGCATGGAAGACACCCGCAATAGTAGTCGCGCGTATTTGCTACCAAGTCTGGGGCGCGACAATGGCCGATCGCACGGTCGCTACGTCACGGTTAACGCTTCCGAAACTCAGCCCGACAAATTGCAGCTATCTCGATCGGAACGCGCAAGGCGACCGGTCAGAACAGCTCGATGCCGTCATCGGCCGCTTCGGCCACCTCCGCGCGCGCAGATCGCGGCAAACCGGACGCGGCACAAGAGTGTTACTGCATTACGCCGAGATAGAGGCTCGGGTCGAAATAGTCCGATGCCCGCACCGAGTTGGCGATGCCTGCATCGGCCATGAAGAAATCGCTGACCTGCTGCAACCATCTCACGACCGTGCCGTCGGAATAGAGCTTCCTCCACTCGCGCGAAGCAAACATCTTCTGCGCCTTGAGCGCCTCGGTGACGTCGGAGGTCGCGGCCTGCCTGTAGTGATTATTCCTGAGCGCCTCCGCGACCGCAGCCGGGTTGCGGACCATGTGGTCGTTGGTCTCGATCCAAGCGCGGATGATCCGGACCAAGACCTCCTTGTTGTCGGCGTAATAGTCCGGACGCGCGACCCAGCCACCGAGCACCGCCGATTGCGGGTAGAATGCGGACGCATCCACAAGCTTGATCGCATCCGGCACTTCCTCGCGGACTGTGACGTTGAAGGGGACCCAGAGCGCGACCGCCGGAACCTCGCCCGCGATGAACGACCGGACTGCCACCGACATGCTGCTGTTGAGCACCTCGACCTCGGAGGGTTCGATTCCGTTGGCGCGCAATGCCCGGTGAAGGAAAATATGTGCCGTGGTTTGCGTGGTCGTCGCGATCCGCTTGCCCCTGAGATCGGCAAACCGGCTCACACCGAGCGCCGGCCTGACCCAGAGTTGGGCGGTCGCGATCTCGATGTCGTTGATGATAAACCCGCGGCCGCGTCCAAGTGCGAGATAGTTCGAGATGACGCCGCCAGCCGATAGGACGTCGAGCTGACCCTTTGCCATCGCCTCGAAGACCTCCGGGCCCGTGTTGAACTCGTGCAGATCGAATTCGATTCCCTGCCTGTCGAAGACGCCGCGATCAAGCCCGGTCCAGATGTGACCGTCCACCGCGACCACATGGAGATAGCCGAGCCGCAGTCTCGTCCTCACTTGCGCGATCGCGGGCGCCGGCCACGACATCCCGAATGTCGCAGCCGTCTTCAGGACTTGCCGCCGATCCAGCATCTCATTCTCCCGGCAATGGGGGCGGGACGGATCAATACAGCCTGGACGCGGCACCCGCTGGCGCTTGCATCGGTTCACGTGTCCGAAGCTGCGCCGCATGGTGCTGCGCGACACGGTCGTCCGGATAGTCGCGAAGAAAGGCCGAGATCGCGCTGAGCGCCCTGGCGTGATCCTGCGACAGCAGGCCGTAGACCTCATCCCAGCGCCGGCAGAATGCCGCTTCGGCCGCGAAATCCCCGATCTGCTCGCATCGCAACTCGAAGATCGCGACGGCTTCCGCAAAACCCTTCGGCTTGATCCGATCGACATTGCGGAACAGGAAGAGGTCCTGCGCACGCTTCCTGACCGCCTCGCTGACCAGCACCCTCGTGCCGTAGTTCTTGTTCAATCCTTCCAGCCGCGACGCCAGATTGATCGTGGCGCCGAACGCCGTGTAGTTCATGCGATCGTGCGAGCCGACATTGCCGACCACTGCATCCCCCGTGTGCAGCCCGAAACGCGTGGTGTAGGCAGGCCAGCCCTCGCGCTCGAAGCTTTCGTTGAGCTCCTCATTGCGGCTGAGGCAGGCGAGTGCTGCGCGGCAACCGTTAACGGCGTGGTCGGGATCATCGATCGGCGCGTTCCAGAACGCCATCACGGCATCGCCGATGAATTTGTCGATCGTGCCGTGGCGATCCATGATCGTCGACGACAACGCAGCGAAATAGCGCGATGTGTAGATCATGACTTGCGACGGATCGGCACGCTCGGTCTTCGCGGTGAAATCGGCGACATCGGAGAAGAGTACGGTGATCTCGCGCCGCGTGCCGCCGAGCGTCAGCGCCGTCCCGGATTCGATCAACTGCCGAACGATCTGCTTGGGCACGAAGCTCGAGAAGTTGCGCACGACCGTTCGCATGGTGGATACCGAACGGCCAAGATCATCGATCTCCGTAATCACCGAACGTAGCCGCCGCCGGTCGACCATCTGGAAACGCTGGATTTCGTCGGTCTGCCTTGCGAGCTCCCGTAGCGAGCGCGCCATCAGCGATCCGATCCAGAACGCAAAGGGCACCATGGCGCCAACAAAGGCAAGGGCCGTGGCGAACAACGTCCGCCGTTCGGCAATGATCTCCGAGTAGAACTCATCGAGCGCGGCGATTACCGCCAACCTGACGTTGGCGGCGCCAGCCGAATCGATCTTGTGGAAGGCGGCCACATAGGTCCGCCCGGTCGCATCGGTGATGAACTGATGCCTGGTCTGTTCCTGCTTCGACGACTGGATCGCCGCCGGCAGGCCCGCGAGCTTGATCGCGTCGATCTTCGGTAGATCGCCGCCACGCCCGTGAAAACTCTCGACCAGCTCGCTCATCTGCGGATGAGCGACGATGCGGCCGTCGTCGTTGAACAGAAATGCGAGTCCGGACGACCCGAGTCGCTGCTGGTTGAGCAGCATTTCCGATCTCGCGAGCAGAATGTCGCCGGCGACCACGCCGCGACGGCCCTCTGTCAGCGGCATCCGCAGGGTGTAACCCGGCGATCCCGTGGCAAAGAAGACGTATGGGCCGGTCAGCAGCGTGCCTTCCGCCCTGAACGCATCGACATACCAGGGCCGCTGGCGCGGATCGTAATCAGTGGGCGCCGGCATGTCGGCAACCGGTATCAGATTGTCCGACAGAAGCGACGTGACGGCGGTTTGCGGCGATGCACCCGTGTGCGATATCACCACAAGTCGGAACACGGCATCTTCGGACGCGTGCAGGCTGGCGCGGAAGCTGGGCCCCGCGCGATCGATAACGTCAAGCTCCAGGAAGGAGCCGTCTTCATAGCCGACATAGAGATTGAACAGCGGCTCGTTGTTGCGCAGCATCGCCGCCATCAGGCCGTAGAGCCTGGAATTGTCGTCAATCTCGGCCGATTGAATGGAGGGAAGCCCGCCGAGAATGGCGAGATTGTCACGGACATTCCTGAACTGCGTGTCGATGCGGTCCGCACCGAGCTGCGCAACCTTGTCGATGAAGGTGCCAGCCGCCGTTTGCGTGATTGCAGAGACGCGCGCAAAACTGAGATAAACCAGCGTCAGCCCGATCAGCAGCACAGCAGCGATGAACAACGTGATGACCGACGTGCGGAAGCCGACGCGGAGAAGCCGCGCTCCAGGTGAGCCGGCCTCGTCGGCAACTCGCCTGATCGTCAGAGGTTTCACATACTCACCCCGTGTCCGACATCCCGCCTACCCTCCCTAGTATTTCCGCACGATCGGCTTAGCCGATGCCGGCTCCGGCGGCGCGGGCGAGACCGAGAACGTCACCCACGCCGTCCAGGTGTTGGGCCGGTTCTCGACGTCGATATCCTTGTAACCCCTGACATTGAGATAGCCCTGGTAGCCTTGCGACAGTGGAATGATGAATCCGATCTGCGGACCGATGCCGATTGCGCGGCCCCTGAAACCGCCGAGCTTCGCCCCCGGACCGCTGTCGTCGGTGAGCTGCTGGAAGAAGTAGCCGGCGACGCCGAGATGGACATTCTTGCTGACGAACTGCGACGCCGCCCAGTCAACATGGAAATCAATGCCGTTCTGGTACTGAAGGAATGGGTTCATCCAATTGTATGTGAGCCCGCCAACCACCGAGAATTCATGTCCGGTCTTCAGATCGAGATACGTATAACCGGCACCTGCGTCGACCGCGGGAAAGCCAAAGCTCAAATTCGCGAGGCGGCTCGAATCATAGGTGCCGCTCGGGATGTTGCCGGTGACGTAAACCATCTCATTGTGGACACCCTGATTCCATTTCAACGTGCCCTGATAGAAAACGTCGGTCAGCGTCGTGCGATCGTCCGTTTTGCTTCCCGAGATGGTGTTTCCTCGGGGCCCGGTGAGCGAGGCGTCGATGCCCACACCGATGTTCCCCGGCGCCGTGAGCACGGTGAAGGCGGCCTGCCCGCCGAGCACGGGCATCGGCGAAGTATAGGTGATACCTTGAACGAGCACGTCAGCGTGCGCATTGATGCCAGCGGCGACCGAGCCCGGTACACCGCCGCTGGTGACGAAGGTTTGCCCGCCTCCGGCATTCGCCTGCAGATGGATATAGATCGTCGAATAGGCCCAACCCGGCACCGTCGGGGCGGCGGCAAGGCTACCGAAGATGCCGGGAAGCCAGAAGCTGACGCCGCCGGAATCGGCGAGGGCCGACGACGGCAGCCACACGGCAGCAAGGGCAAGTGCGCCGATTCCGAGCGGCCTGATGTTCGGCATGACTGGTCCCCTTCACGCGTCTTGGCTTCGAATCCTGGCGATCGCTCGCATCAGTTGCTCTGCACAGATTCGAAGCTCTGCTGCATCTTCTCGACGACCTGATCGATGCTGAAGCTCGACGGCCGTTGGCTGGGCGGATAGTCCTTGAACGTCGCCAGGAACTGGCTGACGATCGCAGGTCCCGCGACGATGACGCCAGCGGCATCCGACATCAGCCAGTCATAGTAGGTGTTCGACGTGACGTCGGCACGCTCGTATGGATCGGAGCGAAGGTTGAAGAATTTGGGAACGCGAAGCTTGGTGAAGGGCTCGGCCCAGATCCGCATCGTCCCGGGCGCGCGCTGCTCTTCGAAGACGATCTTCCAGTTCTCGATCCGCGCGGCGACCAGATCGCCGTCGTCGTTGAAGTAGATGAACTCCTTGCGCGCGCTGTTCGGCTGCTGGCCCATGAGATAGGGAAGCTGGTTATAGCCGTCGAGATGCACCTTGAAGGTCTTGCCGCCGGCAATATGGCCGGTAAGCAGCTTCTGCGTGACGTCGGGATCGCCGGCCGCCGCCAGCAGTGTCGGCATCCAGTCGAGACCGCTGACGACCTCATTGGAAATCGAGCCGGCGGCGATGCGGCCGGGCCACCGGATCAGGCACGGCACGCGAAACGCGCCTTCCCAATTGGTATTCTTCTCACTGCGGAACGGGGTGGTACCGGCATCCGGCCACGAGTTCTGGTGCGGGCCGTTGTCGGTGGTGTAGAGCACGATCGTGTCGTTGGCGATGCCGAGATCGTCCAGCGTCTTCAGGATCGTCCCGATCGTCGCGTCGTGCTCGATCATACCGTCGGCATACTCCGTCCTCGAGTTCAAGCCGGGCTTGTCACGATGGTCGGCGCGAACGTGAGTGCGGAAATGCATGCGCGTGGAATTGAACCAGCAGAAGAACGGCGTGTTCGCCTGCGCCTGCCGCTTGATGAAGTCGATGGCTGCGGCCGACGTCTCATCGTCAATCGTCTCCATCCGCTTCCTCGTCAGCGGACCAGTGTCCTCGATGGTCTGCCTGCCTACCTTGCCGAAGCGCGGATGCTCGGTCGGATCGTCGCGGTCGCTCGCCTTGCAGCGGAGCACTCCGCGTGGTCCGAATTTCTCGCGGAAGCCGGGATCGCGCGGATAAAACCAGTTCTCGGGATCCTCCTCGGCGTTGAGGTGATAGAGATTGCCGTAGAATTCGTCGAACCCGTGCAGCGTCGGCAAGTATTCGTTGCGGTCGCCAAGATGATTCTTGCCGAATTGCCCGGTGGCGTAGCCGAGCGGCTTCAGGAGTTCAGCGATCGTCGCGTCGCGGGCCTGCAAGCCGACGGTCGCGCCGGGAATGCCGACTTTGGAAAGGCCCGTGCGCAGCGTGCACTGCCCGGTAATGAAGGACGAGCGGCCCGCCGTGCAGCTCTGCTCGGCATAGTAGTCGGTGAACATCATGCCTTCCTTGGCGAGGCGGTCGATGTTGGGCGTGCGATAGCCCATTACGCCGAAGGAATAGGTGGAGATATTGGTCTGGCCGATGTCGTCGCCGAAGATGACGAGGATGTTGGGCTTGCGGCCGGACGGGGCTGCGACGGCGAGGGGTGCAGCCTTTTGCGCCTGCGCCAGTGCCTCAAATGTGAGCGTCGCCGCGGCGACGATTGAGGATGTGCCTAGAAGTAGGTTTCTGCGATTGATCGTCTGGTCAGCCCGGGACTGGTTGTTCTTGTTCTCCAACTCGCTGCTCATTCGATACTCCCTATGTTGCAGCACTTCCTTCTTGCTTGTGTCCAACGGCAAACGGCGACCTCACCACGCACCTGAACCCGACGTGACAGGTCGACGTATCGACCGGCTCGGCGTGGCGCGCGGCCGGGCGGTAGCGGCGGCAGTAGTTCGGCGCGCAAAGATGAGAGCCACCCTTCAAAACTTTGCGGGGGATGCGTATGTCGGGTTGACATGGATCAAAGCTCGCAGCTTCGGATCCACCACGCGGGTTGAGTGGGATACAACATGGCTTCGCCGCGTCCGCCTGGTGCCTGGCCGACCACCAGTCGGCGGTCCATTCCCAGACATTGCCGATCATGTCGTAGAGGCCGTAGCCGTTGGCAGGAAAGGCCATGACCGGCGAGGTACGCTCGAACCCATCCTCGCCGAGATTCTGGACAGGGAACCTTCCCTGCCAGATGTTCGCCATATGCCTGCCACCCGGCGTTAGCGTGTTGCCCCAGGCGTATTCCTCACCGTCGAGCCCGCCGCGCGCGGCGAACTCCCATTCCGCTTCGGTCGGCAAATCCTTGCCCACCCAGCGCGCATAGGCGAGCGCGTCGCTATGGGAGACGTGGACGACTGGATGATCGTCGAGCCCCCTGAGGTTGCTCTTCGGTCCGTATGGATGCCGCCAGTTGGCGCCGCGCATGAAGATCCACCATTGGCTCCAATCCCTGGGATCGGTGATGCGCGGAAGCGGCGAGAAAACCAGCGAGCCAGCATAGAGCATGTCGCGCACCGCGCCGGGATAGTCCTTCGGGTCAGGAACGATCTGGGCTTCGGTGACATGGCCGGTCGCGTTGACGAACTCCTTGAACTGCCGATTGGTCACTGGCGTGCGATCGATCCAGAAGCCGTCGACCGAGACGCGGTGGCTCGGCGCTTCCTCGGGATAGTGATGGTCGGAGCCCATCAGGAAGGTGTCGCCGGAGACGAACACCATCTCACCGCTCCGCGTGTCATCCGGCCGCCACACGCAGTGATCCATGTCCGCCCGAAACATGGTCAGACTCCACATCGTTCCCGCTGCCTCAGGGTGGTGGTATCCGGGGATTTCGACGGCTGCGGCTTGCGCGTCTCAGACGGCACATTGGTCGGGTTCCCATATCTGCCGGAGGTTTGAAAAAGCCAATGGCCCCCTCTCCTCCTTTTCTCTGCGTGCGCGTCACTGCGCACGCAGCCGGCCTTGCGGCGCGTGATCCGCCTTCAGCGGATGATCGCGACGAATATCGTTGAGGTTGCAAAAGCTAACTCAAGTTTCGCGCGCTGTGATGTGCAGATCGTGCCAGGGCAGCTTGCGAGCACGGCCCAGGCATTGGAGCGCGATCAAGGTATCCCCCATCGTCCCAGCGCAGCCGGGAAATCCCTCCTATGAAATTCGAGGATCATTTTCCTCAACTGCGGAACAGAGCCCATCGCGCCGCTGTGATGACCCGGGCTGCAACTTGCCGCAGAATCAACACGCTTGGGCATCACGCTGATCAAATGGGGACGCATCTACTGGTTGATTCGCGAAAGCTCGACGGCTTCGAAGGGCTGCATCAGGCTGTCCACGGGACGCATGTCGACGTGATGCAGCTCGGGCGCGGCAGGCTCCGCGGCACGTTGTCTCATGTCGGCATCGGCGACTTTTCGCTCAGCATCGGCTCCTTCAACGTCGGCATGCGGACGCAGCGGATTTCCAGCGACGACAAGCTTATCGTCGGCATGCTGCTGACGGCGGAAGACAGGGTCAACCATTGGTCGTTCGACATGCGGCCGACCGATGTGCTGGTGATGCCCCCGCTGGTCGAGCATGACGGCATCTTCCATGGCGCCTCCGCCTATGCGGCGATGCGGTTCGACCTCGATGAGGTCGCCTCGATCTTCGGTGGTGAGCCGCGGCTTGCTGATCCCGAAAGCTGGCGCCACAAGAACCACTTTCGCGCCGATCTTGACGTCGGCCACGTCGCCGCATCCCGGCTGAGCCGGATCGTGCTCCAGCTCGGCACGCATGACGGCGCCCTGTCCGAGTCATCCGCCGAGTTCTGGAAGCGATCGATCGCCGAGTGCATGGGAATGACCGTCCTGTCCGCATTGCCGCCGGGCGGAAGTGCGCGCTTGCCGTCGGCCCGACGGATCATCCGCAAGGTCGAGGACTATCTGGAAGAGGCTGGGACCCGTCCGGTCCATATCTCGGAGATTTGCGCCGCGCTCGGCGTGCCACGTCGCTCGCTGCACCGCGCCTTCAACGAAGTGTTCGGCGTGGGACCGGTGACCTTCCTCCGCCACAAGCGCCTGTGCGCCATCCACTCGATCCTTCGCGATAGCGTTCCCGGCACGACGACCGTGGCCACCGTCGCAATGCAGCAGGGCTTCTACGAGCTCGGACGGTTCTCGCATTACTACCGCGCGATGTTCGGCGAATATCCGTCTCAGACGCTGGGCGGGCCGGTCGGCGAACTCGCCGATCGGCAACTTTGACGGCGGCCTCCAAAACGGCTTCCCAGCCGATCGGGCGGCATCACGCCCTGCGTGCTTCGCATTGAACCTATCCCGAATAAAGTGCACCAATAACAAGAGTGATTCTGGTCACATTTCCTGCGGCCGCCCCCTGCTGCGCAGGGACGCCAGGGACCTTTCGAATTGGATGGGAAAGCTCATGAGACGCCTGATCGGTGCCATGGCCGGTGTGTTTTGCCTTGCGCCCGCATGGGCCGAAACTCCGGCCGCGATCGTCGAGGACGTACAGGGCAAGGTCGACGGCGTCGAGTTCATGGACTACGTGGCGCCCGGCAAGGTCGTCAAGCTCGGCCCAAAGGGCACCCTGGTACTCGGCTATCTCAAATCGTGCTGGCGCGAGACCATCACCGGCGGCGTCGTCCTCGTCGGCGCCGAGCAGAGCTCGGTGCAGCTCGGTGACGTCCAGCGCATCAAGGTGCCCTGCGACGCCAACGCCGCGCAGCTCACCGAGCGCGAGGCCAACCAGAGCGCGGCAACGACCTTCCGCACCGTGCGCTCGGACACGAAAGACGCGCCGGCAAAACTGCCCACAATCTACGGCGTCTCGCCGCTGGTCCAGGCCAAGAGCGGCGGCACGCTGGTCATCGAGCGCACAGACGGCAAGGAGCCGACGATCACCGTACCGCTGAAGAGCGATAGTCTGGTTGCCGGCAAGTTCTACGATTTCGCAAAGGCCGGCAAGACGCTGACGCCCGGCGGCACCTATCTCGCGACCCTCGGCGCGCGGCACTACACCTTTCAGATCGATGCTCACGCGACTTCGTCTGCAACACCGATCGTCGGTCGGCTGCTGCGGCTCGAATAGGCGGCGTGCGACGGGGCGATGCGAGGGATCGGCAGGCGGGACATCGTTGCGGCGATCGTGATCGCGCTGCTCGCAGGCACCGTCTTCACCTCGCCGCCTCTCAATACGCTGCAAGGGCTTTCGCTTGACATCTTGACGGCCCTGAGCGCGAGGCTTTTCAGCGATCGTCGCGATGCCGCCGCCTCACCCGTCGTCGTCATCGCGATCGACGACGAAACCTATGACACGCCCCCGTTCAAGGGGTCGCCGACGCTGACCTGGACGCGTGAGATCGGACGGGTGATCGGTGCCGTAGTCGATGGCGGGGCCAAGGTGGTCGGCTTCGACGTGATCTTTCCGAGCTCGATCGAGCAGTCGGAGATACCCTTTGGCGATGCGCCGCTCGGCGACCGCATGAAGGGCTTTGACCGAGACTACCTGATCGCCCTGCGCAAGTCGTCCGATGCCGGGAAGCTCGTGCTCGGCGCGATCGTGAGCAACGAGCATCCGGACTTTCCCTACCGCGCGCAGCAATTGGCAGTGAAGGGCAATATCCGCGCGCTCAACGTCAACACCGACCCCGACGACATCATCCGGCGAATGCCGCTGAGCTTTTCGATCGATGGCAAGGAAGTTCCCGCGATGGCGGTCGAGCTGGCCTCGCGCGCGCTCGGCGCAAAGCCCGAGCTTGCGCCGGACGGCAGCACGGTGCTCGCCGGTTACGCCATCCCGAGTGCCGTGCCGAACACGCTGACGCTCAATTTCCGTGGCGTCGGCCGCGACGTTCCGAAGTTTTCCTTCGCGGATCTGCGCGCCTGCGTCGAGAAAGGCAACGGCGAGTTCTTCCACCGCGCCTTTGACGGCAAGGTCGTCATTCTCGGCAGCGTGCTCAATGTCTACGACCGCAAGCTCACGTCGCTGCATCTCGCGGGCGGATATGACGGCACGTCGGCACCGCGATGCGCCCTGCCCGCCCCCTCACGGAAGGCACCGGCAGCACGCAGCGACATAGCCGGCGTCTTTATCCACGCGACCGTCGTGCGCAATCTGATGGAGCGCGATGCGGTGAGCGAGCTCGGCTTCCCCATGCGAACCGTTCTCACGATCGTCATTGCGGGGATCATCGCATTCGCTTCCTGCCTGCTTGCGCCGGGCCGCGCGGCGCTCGCCTATCTTGCACTCATGGCCGTCTACACCGCTTGCGCGGTGAGCCTGTTCGTTCGCGCCCACACCCTGCCTTTGACCGAGCCGGCGCTCGCAGGGCTTGCCTCTAGCGCCATGATGATCGGCTACCGTTTCATCATCGCCGACCGGGGTGAACGCTTCCTGCGCAGGAGTTTTGCGCTCTACCTTGCCCCGCAGGTGATCGAGAGCATGGTGACTTCCGGTAAGATGCCCGCGCTCGGCGGCGAGATGCGCAACGTCACCGTGTTCTTCTCGGACCTCGCCGGTTTCTCCTCGATCGCCGAAAAGATGGCACCTAGCGAGCTGGTCGCGCTTATGAACGCGTATCTCTCTGCCATGACTGACGTCATCGAAAGCCATGGCGGCTACGTCGACAAATATATCGGCGATTCCATCGTGGCTGTGTTCGGCGCCCCGGTCGCCGATCCCGATCACGCCTGCAATGCCGTGCGCGCGGCGCTTGCCTGCAACGCGCGGCTCGACGAGCTCAACCGCAACCACACCGCCTTCGAAAGCCTTGCGCACCGCATCGGCCTCAACACCGGTGAGGCCGTGGTCGGCAATATCGGCTCGCACCGGCGCTTCAACTATACCGTCATGAGCGATACTGTGAACGTCGCCTCACGCCTCGAAGGCGCCAACAAATACTTTGCGACCTCGATCATGGCCTCCGAAATGACGGTCGCGCAAACCGCCGACAAATTTGTCTGGCGCGAGCTCGACGCCGTCCGTGTCAAAGGCCGCGACGAGGCTATCAGGGTCTATGAGCCGCTGGCCGCGCGAGGCGTGGAGACGGCAGAGCAAGCGAAGACGGCGATGGGCTATGCCGGGGGGCTTGCCCACTGGCGGGCGCGCGAATTCGCGAAGGCAGCAGCTTGCTTCGACAACGTCGCTGCAACAGACGCACCATCAGCGCTCTTTGCAATGCGCGCCAAGGAATTCATCACCAATCCGCCAGCCGCGGATTGGACGCCGGTGAATACGCTGGAAGGCAAGTAGCGCCAAGCGCGCCGCTGCACCCTCTCCCCTTGCGGGAGAAGGGAAGGCAGCATGCTCGTCTCAGAACGGCAATCCGACGTAATTCTCCGCGAGCAGGCGCTGCGCCGTCTCGGACGAGAACAAATATTCCAGTTCGGTCTGCTGCAGCCTGTCCTCGTAGTCGATCCGGTCGGGAAAACGATGCAGCATCATCGTCATCCACCAGGAGAAGCGCTGCGCCTTCCAGATTCGCGCCAGCGCCTTGGCTGAATAGCTCTCAAGGCCGGAATCATCGCCCTTCTGATAGTGCGCGAGCATCGCGTGATAGAGATAATAGATATCGGAAGCTGCGCTGTTGAGCCCGCGCGCGCCGGTCGGCGGCACGATGTGGGCGGCATCGCCCGCGAGGAACAGACGGCCATAGCTCATCGGCTCGGCCACGAAGCTGCGCAGCGGCGCGATGCTTTTCTCGATCGACGGACCGGTGATCAGGCGGCTGGCGACCTCGTCCGGCAAACGGCGCTTCAGCTCGGCCCAGAACGCCTCGTCGGGCCAGTCCTCCACCTTGTCGGTCAGCGGCACCTGGATGTAGTAGCGGCTGAGCACCTGCGAGCGCAGCGAGCAGAGCGCAAAGCCGCGCTCGTGCTTCACATAGATGAGCTCCGGCGAGACCGGTTTTGTGCGCGACAGGACGCCGAGCCAGCCGAACGGATAGACCTTCTCGAATTCGCGCAATACGTCCTTCGGAATCGACTTGCGGCTGATACCGTGGAAGCCGTCGGCGCCAACGACGTAGTCGCAGTCGACGCGGATTGTCTCCCCGTTCGCGCGATAGGTCACGAACGGCTTGTCCGACTTGAGATCGTGCGGCGTGACGTCCTCGGCATTGTGCACGACCTTGCCGCCGAGACGGTCGCGCGCCTCGTAGAGATCGCGCGTCAGCTCGGTCTGGCCGTAGACCAGCACCGAATTGCCACCGGAATGTTTGTGAAGGTCGATATGCGAGAGCACGCCGTCATGGGCGATCTCGAAGCCCTTGTGTATCTCGCCTTCACGGTCCATCCGCTCGCCGCACTGCGCCTCGCGCATCAGCTCGGCAAAGCCATGCTCCAGCACGCCGGCGCGGATGCGGCCGAGCACATGGTCGCGGCTGTATTTCTCCAACACGACCGTGTCGATGCCCTTGAGGTGCAGGAGCTGGGACAACAGCAGCCCCGACGGGCCGCCGCCGATGATACAGACCTGAACTTTCATTTTCCCGTCCTCCCGTTTGCGGGTTTTTCGCAGATTTCGTGCGGTAAACCGATGGAGGGATCGGCCTTTGTCTTGTACAATTCGAACATGCCCCGTGCTCCCTCGACAACGGCCATCAAGGTCTACAATTTGTTCGGCGAATCCGGCGATCTGCCCGACGTCGTGCATTGCGAGACCATCGCCTCCCGCTCGGTGCTGCATGATTGGACGCTGGCCGTGCACCGCCACGCGCGGCTGCACCAGGTGCTGCTGATCGAACGCGGCGGGGGCGAGGCAACGCTCGACGGGCGTGTGGTGCCGTTGAAACCGATGCAGATCGTCAACGTACCGGTCGGCCACGTACACGGTTTCCGCTTCGTGCCTGATACCCAGGGCTGGGTGCTGACGATCGCGGCCGAAATTCTCGACGAGGCGCTGCTCGCCTCGGAAGGCCTGCGCGGCACGCTGTCGCAATCGGCCGTGGTGCGCGGCACGCCGCAGATCCGCACTACCATGAAGCAGATCTTTGCCGAGCACGCGGGCCGCAACTTCGGCCGCGCGCATGTGTTGCGCGCGTTGTCGGCGGCGGTGATTGGTCTCGTGGCCCGCGAGCTCACCGGCAGGAGTGGCGGCGGCGGCTCAGCGGACTCCGACCTGTTCCGCCGCTTCGAGGCGCTGCTCGAAGCGCACCATCTCGGACGCTGGAGCGTTGCCGACTATGCCAGGGCGCTGTCGGTGACGCCGACCCATCTCAACCGGATCACGCGCACCGCGACCGGAGACACTGCTTCGCATCTGATCCTCAACCGCCTGATACGCGAGGCGCGGCGCAACCTCGTCTACACGAACCTGCCGGTCTCGACGATCGCCTACGCACTCGGCTTCGACGACCCGGCCTATTTCAGCCGGGTCTACGCCGCCGCGACTGGGCTTTCGCCGCGCGCCTTTCGCGCGCAGCTACATGGCGGGGAATGATCTCTGCGCAGGGGAGCGACCTGACGACCTAATTGTCGTCACGTCGCGTGCGGGTTGACGACGGTATAGCCTCGCAGCGACCGCGCGTGAATTCGCGTTGAGCGATTGCCTGAGTTGGCATCGTACGCCATCCACATGTCGCCTTGGAGGTGTTGCTCCAAGACGAAGACGTGTCCGCGCCGTGCCGCAACCATGCCCGGTGCCGGCGCTGTCCGTGGGAAGCGCAGCCAATTGGCCGCAAGATTCAATTCCGGGACGATCCGGCCGAAGACATGCAAGGCCGCGCCGCAGCCGCAGAAGCTTCGAGGGCACCCGGACGGGCGACCGCCGACGATCTGGGTGCCGGAAACATTCACCTGTGTCACGGCGGCTTGAGCGTCAGCGACCGCTCCTCGCGTCACGAGGTGCGTTCGTCTCGCGTCCGGCAAAACTCTCTCGCGACGAACTTGAGACAATGAGAAGTCGCACGGCATCGTCACATTACATTCCAGTGCCGTGCTGGTGCGAAAAGGACGTGCTTCCGAAGCGATCGAACTGGTCACGACAAAGAGAGACGCAATAAGAATAGGTCTGAACATACAGGACTCCTACACAACAGTCCTGCCCCGTAACTAGGAATAAATACCATTTTGGCGAAATTAGAGCAGGATGAAATCAGGTTCGGTTGGCCGTTCGGAGATTCGACCTCTCCCTACGATGTGCTCTGCGTTCTGGGCGCCGCGATTCAACCAAAACCCATCCCGCTTCAGGCCTAAAGAACGGCCGACCGTCATCTTCGGAGCGTTCGAAGACGTTGCTCAGCGCGACGGAAGGGGAGCTCGGCTCAACCGTCCGCCGTTCACTTCGCGACGAATTCCGGCGGTGCTTCGCGCGGCACGATGATGCGGAATGTCGTTCCGGCACCGGGCTCCGTCTCCAGCTTGATCCGGCCGCCCAGACGGCTCGTGACGATGTTGTGGACGATGTGCAGTCCGAGACCGGTGCTGCCCTGGTCGCGTCTTGTTGTGAAGAACGGATCGAACGCCTGGCGCCTGACTTCGGCGGTCATGCCACAGCCGTCGTCCGAAAACAGCACTTCGACCTTGTCCTTGCCGTGCGCCTGCGCCGCGATATGAACCGATCCTCGCACGCCGTCCGGAAAGGCGTGCACCGCGGAGTTGATCACGAGATTGGTGAGCACCTGGCCGTAAGGCCCGGCGTAGCTGTTCATCGCGAGATTGGGTTCGCATTCGACCCTGACTAAAAGATTTTCGCTGCGTAGCCCGGAGCGTAGTCCCTTGACGACCTGCTCGGTGACCTCGCCGAGATCGAAGCGCCTGCGATCCGACACGTTGCGATCGGCCGCGACCTGTTTGAACGACTGGATCAGATCGACTGCGTGATTGAGGTTGATGATGATCTGCGATGCCGCCTCGCGGCCGGCTGCGATGAATTCGTTGAGGGTCGAACGACGTAGATCGCCGCGCGCGACGTCGGCTTCGAAACGATTGGCCTTGTTGGCGAAGGCGGAGGCGACCGTCAGACTGGTGCCGACGGGCGTATTGATCTCGTGCGCGACTCCCGCCACGAGCCGTCCCAAAGCGGCGAGTTTTTCCGTTTGCAGGAGACCGTCCTGGGCGGCGCGCAGTTCGTCCAGCGATTGCGACAACTGCCGTGTGCGCTCCTGCACCTCGGTGAAGAGCCGCGCGTTCTCGATTGCGATGACCGCTTGTCCCGCGAACGTCTTCAACAGCTCGACCTGCGCCTTGGGGAATAGTTGCGGCACGAGCCGCATGACGGCGATGGCGCCAATTGCGACCTCGTCGCGAAGCATCGGCACCACGAGGATGCTGCGATAGCTCGACGTCCGCTGCAATTCACTGTATCCGCCGGAGACGAGCACGTCCGGCTCGTGCACGACGCGCCGCTCGCGAACGGCAACCGAGATGAGGTTTTCGCTCGCGATCGGCGCCGGATAGGCTTTCTGCACCGCCGCGATCGATTCCGGCGAGAACTGGTCATAGGCGACAAGATGAACGCGTTCCCCGTCGCTGCGATAGACGGCGCTGAGAACGCTCTGGCAGAGCCGCGCCGCATTCCTGACGATCCGGTCGAACACGCGCGGAAGATCAGTCGGCGCATCCGAGATGAGTCTGAGGACCTCGGCCGTCGCGGCCTGCCGCTTTCTCGCTTCCTGGAGTTCGAGAGCAAGCTGCGCTGCTCCAGGTTTTGCCCGCGCGGAAACGGAAGCGCGCGATGCCTTCGGCACGCTGCGTCGCTTTTTCGTCTTCGCCGTGTTGCTACCCGATCTGCTCGGCCCGCCTGCCCTAGAGCGCTTTCCCATGGCCCTCCTCCGGCCCCAGAATAAGCCATCGTATCGGCTCGGGCGGATAACGGGAATGGGTGATCAGCCGCGGGTCCTCAGCAAAAGGCCGGCCTCACCGTTCAATGAGGCCGGCCTTGCGTAGCCATCGACGGCTTTTAGACGTCGAAGAACACAGTCTCCTCGGGTCCCTGTAGATTGATCGTGAAGGAGTACACCACCTTGCCGGCGCGCTCGCTGCGCTCAGCGATCAGGGTAGACCGTCGCACCGGCTGCTCGATCAAATTGAGCACGGGATCGGCAGCGTTCGCGGCCTCTTCATCCGAAAAATAGAGCCGCGTGTTCAACCCGATATTGATGCCGCGGGCGACGATCCAGACGTTGACGTGCGGGGCACATTTGCGCCCGGCCTTGTCCGTGATCGCGCCCGGCTTGATCGTCTCGAAGGTGATCAGCCCGCTGTCGAAATCCGAACCCGCGCGACCCCAGCCACGAAAGTCCTCCTCCAGCGCGCCGGCCGAGCGGTCAGCCGGATGGTTGTAGCGGCCGGCCGCATTGGCCTGCCAGATCTCCAGGAGCACGTCGCGCAGCGGCGTACCGGTGCCGTCGAGCACGCGGCCCTCCAGCGTAATGCGCTCGCCCTTGGTGTTCGGTGTAACGAGCACGTTGGAGAAGTTCTTCTCAAAGATGTCGAAGCCGGCCATGCCCGGGATCAATCCGATATGAACGTAGGGCCCGGCGGTCTGGGAAGCAGTTTCCTTGAGGTAGTTGAGCGGCTGCGCCATGACTTTAGTTTCCTTCCGGGCGATTTTCGAAATAGGTGGAGCGCGCCCCGCGCAGCACGATGTCGAAGCGGTAGGTAAGCGAGTCGAACGGGATAGAGGCGTTGAGATCAAGCGGCGCGACGAGACGGTCGAGCGCGTCCTTGTCCGGGATCGTCGTGAGGATTGGGCAGACCGGGATCAGGGGATCGCCCTCGAAATACATTTGGGTGATCAGCCGCTGCGCGAAGCCCGAGCCGAACACCGAAAAATGGATATGCGCCGGGCGCCAGCTGTTGACGTAGTTGCGCCAGGGATAGGGGCCGGGCTTGATGGTGCGGAAGTAGTAGTAACCGCTGTCGTCGCTGAGCGCGCGGCCGCAGCCGCCAAAATTCGGGTCGACCGGCGCCAGATAGGTGTCCTTCTTGTGCCGATAGCGGCCGCCAGCATTGGCTTGCCAGAACTCCACCAGCGTATTGGGCACGCCGCGGCCGATCTCGTCCATCACCCGGCCGTGCACGATGATGCGCTCGCCAATGGGATCGCCGTCCTTGGCGTAGTTGCGGATCAGGTCGTTGTCGAGCGGCCCGAGGTCGTTGTGACCGAACACCGGGCCGGTGATCTCCGAGATCGAGCTCTCCAGCGAAAGCAGCGACTGGCGCGGCGAGCGCAGCACCGAGGATTTGTAGCCGAGCGCATGCGCCGGCGGGTGGATGGAACGGTCACGCTGGAAGAAGCCGCCATCGCCAAGAGGCGGAGTGAACGGTTCGGGGCGGTTGAGGCGGGCGGCGTCCTGCGCGGCTGCGATACGAGCGGCCTGGGCGGTCATCTGGCGTTGTCTCCCTTTGGCGCGGCTGGGCGCGCGGCTTATGACAACGAGGATGCGCCGACCTATTCTCAAGATAAATAGATGAATTATAATGTATCTCATGAAAGAAATCGATCATTTGGCCCTCGACGGCCATTCGCTGTCGCTGTTTCTCGCCGTGCTTGAAGAGGGTTCGGTGACGGCGGCCGCGACCCGACTCGGCCTCACCCAATCCGCCGTCAGCCACGGGCTGAAGAAGCTGCGGCGCATCGCCGGCGATCCCCTGTTTGCCAAATCCGGCCGCGGCATCGTCGCAACCGCGCATGCCCAGGCGCTCGCCGCCAAGGCGCGCGCACTGATCGACGAGATGCGGAGCTTTGCCGGCGGCGTCACCTTCGAACCGAAAGCAGCGCACCTGTCGCTGACGATCGCCGCCAACGATTTCCAGCGCGACCTATTGCTGCCGCGCTTCTTCCGCCATGTCGCAGCCCAGGTGAAGAGCCTGAATCTGCGCGTGATCCCCTCGCAATCACCCTCGCCTGCCATGCTGCGCGAGAACCGTTGCGACCTCCTGATCAGCCCGCTGCCGCCATCTGGCATCGACATCGTGCAGAAGCGCCTGCTCAGGGATCACTACGTCTGCTACTATGACCGAACAGCGCGTTCGGCGCCGCCGACGCGCCATGCCTATCTCGCTGCGCGCCACGTCACCGTAGTTTATACCGACAACGAGCGGCTCGACTTCGACCGTAGGCTTGCGGCAAACGGCTTCCACCGCGATATCGCGATATCGGTGCCGAGCTTCTCCGGCGTGCCGTCTTTCCTGCGCGGCTCCGACATGCTGGCGAGCATGCCCAGCCTGCTTGCGGACGGTCTGATGCGCGACTTCGCGCATGTGCACATTCCGCTCGCCCCGCGCGCAAGGACGCTCGCCGAATTGCCGATGTTCATGGTCTGGCACCAGCGCTACCAGAAGGACCCGGCCCATCGGTGGATCCGCAGCCAGCTCGAGGCGGTCGCTGCGACCGCCTCGGGGGCATGAACAGGGCCGCCCTGCCCCCCCCGCCAAACCCACTGGTTGCGCCGCATCGGCCACGCTAGAATTCGGCCATGACCGTGACCGATATTGCGAGCCGAACCTATAACCACAGCTGGCGGCTGGACCCGATCGTCCGCAGCCTGCTCGACACCGATTTCTACAAGCTGTTGATGTTACAGATGATTCGGGAATTCTACCCGGATCAGAGGGTGACATTTTCGGTCATCAACCGCTCGCGCCATGTGCGCCTTGCCGAGATCATCGACGAGGGCGAGCTGCGCGCCCAGCTCGACCATGCCCGCACCATCCGCTTCACCAAGAAAGAGCTGATCTGGCTTGCCGGTAACACCTTCTACGGCAAGACCCACATGTTCTCGGCCGATTTCATCCGCTGGCTCGCCGAATTCCGCTTGCCCGAATACGAGCTGCGCAAGGTCGAGGGCCAGTACGAATTGCACTTTCACGGGCCCTGGACCCACACCACGATGTGGGAAATTCCGGCGCTCGCGATTCTCAACGAGTTGCGCTCGCGCGCGGCGATCAAGGGCCGTGGCCGCTTCGAGCTCGACGTGCTCTATGCCCGCGCCAAGGCCAAGCTGTGGACCAAGGTCGAGCGGCTCCGCCAGCTCGAGAATCTGCGCCTGTCAGACTTCGGCACGCGCCGTCGCCACGGCTTCCTCTGGCAGCGCTGGTGCGTAGAGGCGGTGAAGGAAGGGCTCGGGCAATCCTTCATCGGCACCTCCAACGTCCTGCTCGCCATGGACAATGATCTCGAGGCGATCGGCACCAATGCGCACGAGTTGCCGATGGTGGCGGCCGCTCTCGCCAAGGACGACGAGGAGTTGCGCTTCGCGCCCTATCGCATTCTCGACCAGTGGCGCCAGACCTATGGAGGCAACCTCCTGATCGCGCTGCCCGACGCCTTCGGCACCAAGGCCTTCCTGCGTGATGCGCCGGAATGGGTCGCCGATTGGACCGGCTTCCGCCCCGACAGCGCGCCACCGATCCAGGCCGGCGAAGAGATCATCAAATGGTGGGAGAAGAAGGGCCGCAATCCCAGGGACAAGCTGCTTGTCTTTTCCGACGCGATGGATGTCGGCTCGATCGAGGAGACCTATCATCACTTCTCTGGCCGGGTGCGCCTCTCCTTCGGCTGGGGCACCAACCTCACCAATGATTTCGTCGGCTGCCCGCCCGACGGCTCCGTCAATCTCGATCCGATCTCGCTCGTCTGCAAGGTGACGTCGGTCGACGGACGTCCCGCCGTCAAACTGTCCGACAATCCGGAGAAGGCGACCGGCATGCCGTCCGAGATCGAACGGTATTTACGTGTGTTCGGCGATGCTGGCCGCGTGCGCCAGGCCGTGCTGGTCTGACGCCTCGCGGAACTCCGAGAGCCGTTCGATGCGGCGTTCTCCGAGATTGCATCCGGCGAACGGCGACGACGCGAGATGGCGTAGTCGGCAGGCTAGCCGGCTTGCCGCCGCTCCTGCGCGTAGCGCACCAGGGCCGTGAAGCGGTAGATGCCATGCACGAACTTGCCATAGGGCATGGAGATGAACAGCGCGAACACTGCGCCGAGATGCAGCGCGAGCAGCGGGCCCATCGCGGCGGTCTCGCGCAAGGCGAGCAGCGCGAGGCCCGTGATGCCGGTCAAGCACAGCATGGCGATGAAGCCGACATCCATGCCGTAGCGGCCTTCATCGAGCAACGCGGAATCGCGCTGCATCCTGGCGATGAACAAACCGATCGGCCCGACGACGAGGCCGATGCCGCCAAGCGTGCCGAGCACGACCGGTAAATCCCACCACGGATAAGGCGCCTCGCGTCCCAGCAGATAATGATAGAGCGTGCCGACGCATGTCGCAGCGAAGCACAAGAGAAAGCCGTAGAAGGTAAGGTGATGGTAGAGCTTGCGCCGGTCGGTCGGCCGATCGTCCTCATTGTAGCAGCCGACGCCGCCGCCATGGAGATAGCGGAGCTCGCCGGCATCGCGGATCGCCTGGAAGATCGAGCCGCCATCCGCGCGGCCGCCGATCGGCGCGCCGATGTCGCGCCAGAACGCGCGAACGCTCATCACCAGCGCCAGGATCGCGTAAAGGAACGCGGCACCGAATAGTGCCGCCATCGCGTTGTGCGGCATCAGCTTGTAGAAGGCGCCGGGACCGCTATGGACTCCGAACAGCACATCACGGTCGTGCGCGGCGGCAAAGCCGAGGATGAACGCGGCCATGCTGAGCGCAGCCATGACGCTGATGACGAGACCGTTGCGTGCGAACACGCCAGACAGCGCCCGTGGCCAGGCATAGGCCGCATAGGACTCCGCGCGTGCTATCGCCAGCGTCTGCGGGACGTTGACGTTGAACTCGTGCGGCGGCGAAAACTGGCAATCCACGTAACAGGCGCCGCAGGCATGACAGAGATTGGCGAGATAATTGAGGTCGCCATCGGAAAACGCGCGGCGCATCTCCATCGCGGGAAATACCGCGCACAGGCCTTCGCAGTAGCGGCACGAATTGCAGACCGTCATCAGACGGTCGGCTTCGTCAAGAATCCTAGTTCCGTGCATGTTTCGCCGCTTCCCGTCCTGCGATCCGCCCGAACACGCTGCCGATCGTCATGCCCATACCGGCGGCATAGCCCTTGCCCAGCACATTGCCGGCCATGATTTCACCGGCCGCGAACATGTTGGCCGATGGCTTGCCGTCGTTCATCAGCATACGCGCCTCCTTGGTGACGCGGATGCCGAGATAGGTGAAGGTGATGCCGGGACGCACCGGATAGGCGAGATAGGGCGGCGTCTCGATTCGCCGCGCCCAATGCGTCTTCGGCGGCGTGACACCCTCGGTGCGACAGTCGTCGAGGATGGTGTGGTCGAAAGTGCCTGATAGCACCGCAGCGTTGAAATCGGCGACGGTCTTTTCCAGTGCGAGCGGATCGAGATCGAGCTTGCCGGCGAGCTCGGCAACGCTCGCGCCCGCAATCGGCGGAAACAGCGTCGGCATGAAGCTCGTGACGACAGTCGAGTCGAAGATGATGTAGGCGATTTGGTCCGGCTGCGCTGCGACCAGACGCCCCCAGATCGCGTAGCGCTTCGGCCAGATGTCCTCCCCCTCATCATAGAAGCGCTGCGCGTGCTTGTTGACGACGATGCCGAACACGACGGAGTCGTGCCGTGTGATGATGCCACCGTCGAATTTCGGCGCCCGCGCATCGATCGCGACGGCGTGGCACTGGGTGGGATCGCCGACCTCCTGGACACCCTTGGCAAGCAGCATCTTCAGGATGGAGCCGCGATTATAGGGCGTGCCGCGGATCAGGAAATTGTCGGCGGCCTCGCCCCAATATTCCTTCAGCCATTCGATGTTGGCCTCGAAGCCTCCGGCGGCGGCGACCAGCGAGGTCGCGCGTATCTCGTTTGCGCCATCGATCGGCCGCTTGAGACGCGCGGCCAGGAACATGCCGTCCTCGATCACGAGATCGGTGACCTCGGCATCATAATGGATCTCGACGCCGAGCCGTTCGGCGGTCAGATACAGCGCATTGAGCATCGCCCGGCCGCCGCCGAGGAAGAAGGAGTTGGTGCGCCCGAGGCTGAGCGTGCCGCCGAGCGAGGGCTGCCAGCGCACGCCCTGCTCCACGATCCAGTTCAGGATATCCTTCGACTCCCGGATCATGTGGCGCGCCAGCTCCTCGTCCGTCTGTCCACCGGTCACCAGCAGCAGGTCCTTCCAGAACTCCTCCTCGGTGTACGGGCCTGTCAGGATCTCGGTCGCGGCGTCATGCGCGCAGCGCATGTTGCGGGTGTGGCGGGTGTTGCCGCCGCGATAGAATTTAGGCGCGCCTTCCAGCACGACGACCGAGGCACCGCCGCGTCGCGCGGCAATTGCCGCGCAGAGCGCGGCATTACCACCACCGATCACCAGCACGTCGTATTTTCTGCTCATGCCGCCTGCCAGGACCCCAGAGCTGGAGCCATTCCATGGTTGTCCGACGGTACCGCCATTGCGCACGTTTGTATACAAAGATATACAAGCGTCGCGCAACGCTCCGCTTTGCATGGGAACGATGCGCCGGGATCGGAGAGAGCATGGCCAGGCGCCAGGCAAAGACAAGCGGATCGATCGATCGCGGTTCCGGCGTCGCATTGGGCGAAGCCGTGTTCCGCTCGCTGTGCGAGGCGCTCCAGGCCGGCAGCTACCGCGCCGGCGACCGCTTGCGGGAGGAGGAGGTCGCGCAGCGGCTCAACGTCAGCCGCACGCCGGTGCGCGAAGCGCTGGGGCGGCTCGCCGCGCGCGGCTTCGTGCAGCCGGCCGCGGGCCGTGGGCTGATCGTCCGCAATCTCGACGTTTCCGAGGTGCTCGAGCTCTACGCCATGCGCGAGATCCTGGAGGGCGCCGCCGCCCGGCTCGCCGCCGAGCACGCCTCGCGCCCCGAGATCGACGCGATGACCGATATCGAGCAGGCTTTTACCGAACATTCCGGCGACGCCGCCGAGATGGCGAGACTCAACCGCACTTTCCACGAGGCGGTGTGCCGCGCCGCGCGCAACCGCTATCTCGACAACGCATCGAAGGAGCTCCAGGACTGGATCGCGCTGCTCGGCCCGACCACGTTTTCCGTCGCCGGCCGCCCCTCCACGAGCCACAGGGAGCATCAGGCCATCATCAATGCCATTGCCGCCCGCGACGGCGACAAGGCCGAAGAACTGGCGCGCGCGCATATTCGCGAAGCGCTGCGGTGCCGACTGAAGCTCTTGCAGAAACAATAGCGAAACATCCGCGAGCGATCGATCACGAAACCTTGTGGGAATGAGATCGCGGCCATCGCGATCTCAGGGATGAACGGCAGGCTATCGGAGCCTGCTGGAACGCCTGCAAGGAGAATTCCCATGACTGCCCGCAAGACGCACGCCGCTGGCCTGGTACTGACAGCGCTCGTGGTCAGCACCGTTGCATTTGCCGCTCCCGGTGCGGCAACGGCCCGTCCGATCGATGGCGCGCGCGTTGCGCCGACGCGGCCAGCCGTACATGCCTATCGGACCCGCGAGACGCCTGCGCCGTACATTCGGGCGCCGCGACCTTCCGACCCATCGGATGGGACATTCCCGTTCGTATGGCTCGGATGATCGGCAGCTTCCAATTTGGTCTCGCGCTGATCAGGCGAGCACATCCGCAGCCATGGCCTTCAAGACATCGCGCACATCGCGCGGGCTGAGCCGCACCTGCAAGCCGCGCTGGCCGCCATTGACGTAGACGAGGTCGTGCCCGAGCGCGCCCTCGTCGATGATGGTCGTCACCGCGCGCCGTTGCCCGAATGGGCTGATGCCGCCGACCTTGAAGCCGGTGACGCGCTCGGCCTCGAGCGGCTTCATCATCTGAGCCGACTTGCCGCCCGCAGCCGCCGCGAGCTTCTTCATCGAGACTTCCCGGTCGGAAGGAACGACGACGCAAACCGGCTTGCCGTCGACAATCGCCATCAGCGTCTTCAGCACCCGCGCAGGATCTTCACCAAGCGCGGCAGCAGCCTGAAGCCCGATGCTCTCGGCGTCCGGATCGTAGTCATAGGCGTGCACGGTGAAGGATACGGAGGCGGCAGTAAGCGCGCGTGTGGCAGGGGTGGCTTTGGACATGCACTATCATCTACCACCGTGATTGCGAGGAGCGAAGCGACGAAGCAATCCAGACTGCCACTGCCGGGTTGATTTCTGGATTGCTTCGCTGCGCTCGCAATGACGCGATTGTGTTATGCGCAGACCACATCCTCGACGTCATCGCCCGCGAGGGCGGGCGATCCAGTATTCCAGAGACCGTGACGAGATACGGACAAGCCGCGGCGTACTGGATGCCCCGCTTCCGCGGGGCATGACAGCGGTTCATGTGGCGAGCGCTTGTCGCGGTGACGACGACGGGGCCACCTACTCCGCCGCGTCGCGCATCTCGACGCGTTCGGCACGCGCGGCGCAGAACTTGAACTCGGGGATCTTGCCGAAGGGATCGAGCGCCGGATTGGTGAGAAGGTTCGCCGCCGCTTCCGCGTAGCAGAACGGCATGAACACCATGTTCTCCGGCACGTCGCGGTCGGAGCGCACCTTGACCTCGACCGCGCCGCGACGGGTCTCCAGGCGAATGAAATCGCCGGGCGCGAGTTTCTTCTTGCGCATGTCCTTCGGCGACATGAAGGCCACCGCTTCCGGCTCGATCTGGTCGAGTACCTGAGCGCGACGCGTCATCGAGCCCGTGTGCCAGTGTTCGAGCACGCGGCCGGTCGACAGCACCATCGGATACTCGTCGTCCGGCAACTCGTCCGGCGGGATGACTTTGGCCGGCACGATCTTGCCGCGACCGCTTGCGGTCGGGAAGCCGGTGGTGAAGATGATCTCGTTGCCCGGTTTGTTCGGATCGTCGGCTGGATAAGTCACGGCGCCTTCGCGCACCAGCCGCTCCCAGCTGATGTTCTTCAGTGACGGCATCAGCTCCGCCATCTCGGTATAGACGTCGCCGGGGCCGGAGTAATTCCACGGCAAGCCCATCCGCTTGCCGATCTCCTGGATGATCCAGAGATCCTGCCGCGCATCGCCCGGCGGCTTGATCACCTGGCGCGCGAGCTGCACGCGGCGATCGGTGTTGGTGAAAGAGCCATCCTTCTCCGCAAACGCCGAAGCCGGCAAAATGACGTCGGCATGGAACGCGGTCTCGGTGACGAAGAGATCCTGCACCACGAGGTGGCCGAGCATGGCGAGCGCTTCGCGCGCATGCTGGAGATCGGGATCTGACATCGCGGGATTCTCGCCCTCGATATACATGCCCTTGATCTCGCCGGCGTGGATCGCGTTCATGATCTCGACCACGGTCAGACCGCGCACGGGATCGAGGTCTTGTCCCCACAGCTTCTCGAAATTGCCGCGCATGTCGTCGTGGCCAACCGGCTGATAGTCGGGCAGGAACATCGGGATCAAGCCGGCGTCGGAGGCACCCTGGACGTTGTTCTGGCCCCGCAGCGGATGCAGGCCCGTGCCGGGACGGCCGACCTGGCCGGTGATCAGCGCGAGCGCAATCAGGCAGCGCGCATTGTCGGTGCCGTGGACATGCTGGCTGATGCCCATGCCCCAGAAGATGATCGACGACTTTGCACGGGCATAGGTTCTGGCGACCTCGCGCAGCGTTTGCGCCGGGATGCCGCAGATCGGCGCCATCTTCTCCGGCGTGAATTCCTTGATCTTCTCCTTCAGGTCCTCAAAGCCCTCGGTGTAACCGGCAATGTACTGGTCGTCGGTCAGGCCCTCGGTGATGATCGTGTTGATCATCGCATTCAACATCGCAACGTCGGCACCCGGCTTGAACTGCAAATGCTTGGTGGCGTGACGCGACAACGACTGCCGACGCGGATCCATGACGAACAGCTTTGCGCCCTGCTTGGCCGCGTTCTTGATGTAGGTCGCCGCGACGGGGTGGTTCACGGTCGGATTGGCGCCGATCACCCAGATGACTTCCGCATCCATCGCGGCCGCGAAGGGCGCAGACACGGCGCCCGAGCTCAGGCCTTCGAACAGCGCCGCCACCGACGAGGCGTGGCACAACCGCGTGCAATGATCGACGTTGTTAGAGCCGAAGCCAGTGCGTACCAGCTTCTGGAACAGATAGGCCTCCTCGTTCGACCCCTTGGCCGAGCCGAAGCCTGCAAGCGCCTTCACACCCTTCTCGTCGCGGATTTTGACGAGGCCCTTGGCCGCGATGTCGAGCGCTTCCTCCCACGAGGCTTCGCGGAAATGAGTAAAGGGATTGGCGGGGTCAACCTGGTCGTTGGCGTCCTTTTTCGCGTTCGGCAGCCGCACCAGCGGCTTTGTCAGACGATGCGGATGATGGATGTAGTCGAAGCCGAAGCGGCCCTTGACGCAAAGGCGGTTGTGATTGGCGGGGCCGTCGCGACCCTCGGCGTAGATCACCTTCTCGTCCTTGACCTCGTAGGTCACCTGGCAGCCGACGCCGCAGAACGGGCAAAGCGAATCGACCTTCCTGTCGGCATATGTGACGCGGGTCTGGTTCTCGTCCAGCATCACGGCGGGCATCAGAGCGCCGGTCGGGCAGGCCTGCACGCATTCGCCGCAGGCCACACAGGTGGACTCGCCCATGGGATCGTCGAAGTCGAACACGATCTTGGCGCCTGCATTGCGGTAGGCCATGCCGATGACGTCGTTGACCTGCACCTCGCGGCAGGCGCGCACGCACAGGCCACACTGGATGCAGGCATCGAGATTGACGCGCATCGCCGGATGGCTGGCGTCGGTCTCCCAGCGCTCGGCGGCGGGGAAGCGGCTCTCGGTGACGCCGGTGGTCTCAGCCCAGTGCCAGAATTTGGAGTCGGGATCGTGCGAGGTCTCGCGCGCCGGCTGGTCGGCGACGAGCAGCTCCATCACCATCTTCTGCGCCGCGACCGCGCGGGCGCTCTCGGTCTTCACCTTCATGCCGACCGACGGCGTGCGCTTGCAGGACGCCGCAAGCACGCGCTCGCCTTCGATCTCGACCATGCAGGCGCGGCAATTGCCATCGGGCCGATAGTCTGGCGCCGGTGAATAGCAGAGATGCGGGATGTCGCGGCCCTGGCGTTTTGCGACTTGCCAGATGGTCTCGCCGGGTTTGGCTTCCACCTGCTTGCCATCGAGCTCGAACGTAATCTTCGTCATTCGGCCGCTTCCTTGAACTCGTCAGGGAAATATTTGATCACGGTTGTGAGCGGATTCGATGCCGCCTGTCCGAGCCCGCAAATCGAGGCATCGCGCATCGCTTGGCTCAATTCGTCCAGCAGCGCGCGGTTCCAGATCGGCCGCTGCATCAAGAGCGCCGCCTTCTGGGTTCCGACACGGCACGGCGTGCACTGGCCGCAACTCTCGTCCTCGAAGAATTTCATCAGGTTCAGCGCCGCGGACCTGACGCTGTCCTTCTGCGACAGGATCACGATCGCGGCAGAGCCTATGAAGCAGCCGTATTTTTCAAGCGTGCCGAAATCGAGCGGAATGTCATCCATCGATGCCGGCAGAATGCCACCGGACGCGCCGCCCGGAAGATAAGCATAGAAGGTGTGGCCGTCGGCCATGCCGCCGCAATGTTCGTCGATCAGCTCGCGCACGGTGATCCCAGCGGGCGCGAGCTTCATGCCGGGATTCTTGACGCGGCCCGAGACCGAGAAGCTGCGCAGGCCATGGCGCTCATGGCGGCCGTGGCTGTTCCACCAATCGGCACCCTTCTCGACGATGTCGCGCACCCACCACAACGTTTCGATGTTGTTGATCAGCGTGGGCAGGCCGAACAGACCGACCTGAAACGGATAAGGCGGCTTGTGCCGCGGCAGACCGCGCTTGCCCTCGATGCTTTCGAGCAGCGAGGATTCCTCGCCGCAGATATAGGCGCCGGCGCCACGCCGCATATGCAGCGTCGGGCCGCCCGCGGGGAGCTTTGCGATCTCGCGCTCGAGAATCTCGCGGCAGGCGGGATATTCGTCACGGAGATAGACGTAAACGTCGGACGCCTCGACCACGCGCGCACCGATCAGCATGCCCTCGATGAAGCGATGCGGGTCGGTCTCGAGATAATAGCGATCCTTGAACGTACCGGGCTCGCCCTCGTCGCCGTTGATCGCCATCAGCCGCGGACCCGGCTCCCCTAACACCGCGCGCCATTTGCGTCCCGTCGGAAAGCCCGCGCCGCCAAGGCCGCGCAGCGCGGCGTCGTCGAGCGCCTTCAGCAGATCTTCCTTCGGCAGCTCACCGGAGCGCAGGCGATTGAGCAGCCTGTAGCCGCCGGCGGCGACATAGGTGTCGTAGTCGATATATTTCGGCAGATGCGCATGTGTGTCGCCGGCCTTCGCTGCCGCCAGCACATTTCCGACCGTGGCGTTGTCGACGAAGTTGTGGCCGACCTCGGCCGCAGGCGCGGTGTCGCAGCGGCCGACACAGGGTGCGCGCACGACGCGGATGCCGGGACCGCTCGCGCTCTGGAGGTCTTCGAGCAGCTTTTCGCCGCCCATCATTGCGCAGGTCAGAGAATCGCAGACGCGGATGGTGAGCGGGGCAATGTCGGGCTCGCCCTCCTTCACGACGTCGAAATGTGCGTAGAAGGTCGCGGTCTCGAACACCTCGGCGAAGGCGAGTTTCATCTCGTCGGCAAGCGCTGCGAGATGCGCGGCCGAGATCTGGCGATACTTGTCCTGGACCAGATGGAGATATTCGATGAGCAGATCGCGCCGGCGCGACCTGTCGCCGAGCAATTGCTCGATCTCATGGGCGGCGATCGGGTCGACCTGCCGCCCCTTGGGCGTGGCCTTGGCTCGCTTCCGTCCCTCGCCCGGATGCTTGAACGAGCGGACCTGCTGCACGTCGTGGCTCATCGCTGCGTCTTGGTCCCTACTTTTAGAACGGCTCCAAACTAACCCATTGGCATACCAGATGCCAAGCAAATAGTTGATCCCGATTAGTCAGGTCCTACAAACATTTAAGGGGCACGTAGCCCAAGCTCCATGCCCCCTTTTAGTTGCATACTGTGAGCTCCTGGCCTCAGGTCTTGCTCATGCAGTCCTGAATGTAGAACCATCGGTCATCGCCGATAAGACCCTTGGCCTTGACCTCGGCCCGACACGCCTTGAGCTTAGGCTTGTTGGCCGCCCAGGTGGCCTTCATCTGCTTCAGCTTCTGCATGGTGAGCTTGACCTTCCCCGGCGGTTTGGCGTCGGCCGTTGTGGCCGGCGCGGGTGTCGCGGGCGACGTCGCGGTCTGCGCCGAGGCAGTATGAAGCCCTACGGCCAGCAGCGCGGCGGCAAGGCAGATACGGGTGCGAAGCATGAAATCCCCCTCAAGTCCCAATCATGATCATTCGGAAAGGCGAACGCCGCGGAATGCCTGTCATGGGCATCCCGCGGCGGTGTCGATTGCGATCAGAAGATTTTGACCGCGCTAAGCAGCGTCATGTACACGCCATAGGCCAAGGGAACACCGACGAACAGCCAGAACAGCGCGGCCTTGCCGTCGAGACCACCGGTGCCGATCCCGAACGAACCGGTCTGCCCCGCGTTGACACCGGCCGTTGCAGCCTGGAGCTTCGCCACTTCCCCCTCGCTCATGTACCACTTCGGATCGACCGGCTTGACCAGGTAGTTGCAGATCAGGCCCGCGATCAGCATCGCGCACAGGATGTACATGGTGGAGTTATAGAGCTGATCGCGCGGCACGCCGGCGGCGAGCTGGAATTCGCGCAGGTAGTTCACGACCACCGGACCAATGATGCCGGCGGTCGACCAGGCCGTCAGCAGACGGCCATGGATCGCGCCCACGAACTGGGTGCCGAACATGTCTGCGAGATAGGCCGGCACCGTCGCGAAGCCGCCGCCATACATCGACAGGATGATGCCGAAGCCGAGCACGAAGAGCAGTTTGTTGCCAGTTGCGGCAAATGTCGGCGCCAACGCGTACAGCACGATGCCGAGGATGAAGAACGTGTAGTAGGTGTTCTTGCGGCCGATATAGTCCGACAGCGAGGCCCAGAAGAAGCGGCCGCCGATGTTGAACAGCGACAACAGGCCGGCAAAGCCGGCGGCGATCGCCGCGATCTGCGCCTTCTGCGCCGGATTGAGCGCGTTGAAGCCGACGTCCGGCAGGCCGATCAGCTTGCCGGCGAAGATTTCCTGCAGCATCGGCGAAGCCATGCCGATCACGCCAATGCCGGCCGAGACGTTCAAGCACAACACCCACCAGATCAGCCAGAACTGGGGCGTCTTGTGCGCGTTGTCGAGATGGACGTGATGCTCGGAGATCATCGTCTTCTTCTCGCTCGGCGGTGTCCAGCCTTCGGGCTTCCAGCCCGTCGGCGGCAGGCGATAGCGGAACGCGCCGATCATCATGAAGACGAAATAGATCGCGCCCATGCTGAGGAAGGTTTCCCAGACGCCGACCGAGGTCGGCGACTTGAACTGATCCATCAGCCAGTTGGCCAGCGGCGCGCCGATCATGGCGCCGCCACCAAAGCCCATGATGGCCATGCCGGTCGCCATGCCGCGGCGGTCGGGGAACCATTTCACCAGCGTCGAGACCGGTGAGATGTAGCCAAGGCCGAGGCCGACGCCGCCGATCACGCCGGAGCCGAGCCACATGATCCAGAGCTGATGGACATAGATGCCGATGGCGCCAAGCACGAGGCCGCCGCACCAGCACAGCGCTGCAACGAAGCCGGCCTTGCGCGGCCCGACCCGCTCGAGCCAACCACCCCATAGCGCGGCCGAGACGCCGAGCACGACGAAGAACAGCGTGTACATCCACCCCAGGCTTGCGACCTTCCAGTCGCAAGTGGTGGTGAAGAGCTCCTGCCACAATGAAATGTCTGGGCATGCCTTGGGCGCGGTCAGCCCGATCGCGCGCGATAGCGGCAGCCAGAACACCGAGAAGCCGTAGGCCATGCCGATGCACAGATGGATGCAAAGTGCTGCCGGCGGCACCAGCCAGCGATTGAAGCCGGCCGTGGCGATCGTGCGCTCGCGATCGAGAAATCCCGCGCCAGCGCCTGACAGTCTTCCAGCGCTTTCAACTGTAGCCATACAAATCCTCCCCTGCAGGCCGCCCTTCTGAGCAAACCTGCTGCTACGATCCTTGTCGCTCAGCCCGTCGCGGCGCAGCCGTCCCTGCTGCTCCGCACAATGTTTCGACACGCGCCAGGATCACGACGCATATTCGAGAAGTCTAACCCCCTGGGTCGGCGTCTATGCCCGACACCACGCGACGTGGCTTCGACCAGCTTGTTCCGCGCATTGCGGGCACGAGTCAACCTCCGCGTCCCACAGATGAAACCGATTGGGACAGAAGCGCAGATCGATGTCGATAGACAAATGGTCGGTATCCACGAGGTGACGGCCCTAAGAACGCGGCGCACCATTGATGATTTCAATCGATGCATTGGTCTTCTCTATCAAGAAGACGATGCGCGCATCGTTGCGCTCGGTGATTTCGACCTTGTCGCCGGTTTCCCGGATCAGATTTGGAATGTCGATCACCGACAGGGGATCGGTGCAATAGACTTCGAGCTGGTCCCCTGCCCGCAACGGCTTCAGCGCCTTGCGCGTCTTCAAAGCCGGCAACGGGCATTTCAGCCCGGTGAGATCGAGAGTCGTTCTGGTCATGGCAGCACCATGGCGAGGCGGGTCGGGAGCGTCAATGCGCGATGCTCAGATCAGGTCCGCATAGGACAGAAATCCAATGCCCTGTCCGGGCTCGACCTGCGTGATCGCTTCGCCGAGCTCGACCAGCCCATCGGTCTCGACCAACGATGACAACAGCCCGGCGCCCTCGCGTGGAAACTTGATCGCCTCGAGCGCACCATCCTCGGCCTTGCGCAAGGAGACCCGGACATATTCGCGGCGGCCCTCCTTCTTCTTGTAAGTGAACGCCGCGCGCACCGGAATCGGAAGCAACGGCTCCGGCAGGCCCCCGGCGAGCGCCAGCACCGTCGGCCGCACCACGTGGACGAAGGTGACGAAGCTAGCGACGGGATTGCCGGGCAAGCCGATCAGCGGCGTGCCGCCGATGATGCCCATGGCGACCGGTCGGCCCGGCTTGATCGCCATCCGCCACAGCACCAGCGTGCCGATACTCTCGACCGCGGCCTTGACGTGATCCTTCTCGCCGGTCGACACACCGCCGGTGGTGAGGATCAGGTCATGCTGGCCTGCGACCTGCTTCAAACCATCCGCGAGCGAGGCTTTCTCGTCCCGCAAAATGCCGAGATCAGAAACCTCGCAGCCCAGCCGGCGCAGCATCGCCATCAGCATGAAACGGTTGGAGTCGAAGAGTTGCGAGGCCGCGCGCGGCGCGCCGGGCGAGGCCAATTCGTCGCCGGTCGAGAACACCGCGACGCGAATGCGCCTGATGACATCGAGCGCGGTCTGGCCGAAGGCGGCGGCGAGCGCGACATGTTGTGGCCGCAAGCGCTGGCCGGCGCGCAAGGCAACGTACCCTTGCGGAATATCCTCGCCGGCGGGCCGGACATTTGCGCCGGGGTTTAGCCCCGGCGGTAGCACGATCTTGCCGCTCTCTTCGACGCGCACGTCCTCCTGCATGAAGACGGTCTCGGCCCCCGGCGGCATCGGCGCGCCCGTGAAGATGCGTGCGGTATGACCGGGCTTGATCGGATGATCGGCGGCACTGCCGGCCGCGATACGGCTGTCGAGCGGAAACGCTTCTTCGTTCGCTTGCGGCAGGTCCGCATTGCGCACGGCATAGCCGTCGACCGCGGAGTTGGTGAAGGGTGGCAGCGGCAGCGGCGCGGCGATGTCGTGCGCGAGCACCCGTCCGTCGGCATCGACCAGCGCCACCGTCTCGATGTCGGCGATCGCATTCACGCGGGCCGCGATCAGGCCGACCGCATCGTCGACCGACATCATCGGCCCACCAAAGGCAAAGCAATCGTCGGATAGTTGCGCCATGATGCCTCGTCAGCGCACGAGCGCGCTCTTCGCCATCGCCTCGTCGGCCGTCATCGCGCAGCGCAAGAGCAGCGCGGCCACGGCCGGGATATCATCGAGATGGACTGTCGGCAGCCTGGTTTCAACCGCAACGTCGGTCGCAATCCCGACAATGCCGGGATCGTCGGGAAACAGTAGCTGCTTGCCGTTGGCAGCGCGGTGCACCTCGATCTTGCGATGCGGCTCGCGCTTGAAACCCTCGACCACGACGAGGTCGACCGCCGACAGCTTTGCGAGCAGTTCCGGCAGCCGCGGCTCGGCTGCCCCCCGCAGCTCATGCATCAGAGCCCAGCGATTTGCCGAGGACACCAGCACCTCGGCCGCACCGGCCTCGCGATGGCGCCAGGAATCCTTGCCGGGCACGTCGACGTCGAAATGATGATGGGCATGCTTGATCACCGAGACGCGCAGCCCTTGCGCGTTGAAATGCGGAATCAGCCGCGTCAACAGCGTGGTCTTGCCCGCTCCGCTCCATCCCGCAAGGCCGATGATTTTCATCACAACGCGATCTCCGCCAGTCGCCTCACGCGGCTGGAACCACCATCTCCGTCATTGCGAGCGGAGGCATTTTCTTCATTCGCTCACATGCTTATATCGGCCTGAGCAGAATGTCATGCTAACGTCGTGCCCATGATGAAGATCGACAAAGCCCCGGTCCCCCTGATCGTCCCGAACCCGGACGATCCGCGCCTGACGCAGAGCGTCGTCGGCGTCGACCAGGCCGGCGCGAGGGTCGAGACCAAGGTGCCGATGGAGCGACCGCTGACGCTCTATCTCAACGCCCAGGAGATCGTCACCATGATGACGATCGGCGATTATCCGGAGTATCTGGCGCTCGGCTATCTCCTTAACCAGAACATGCTGAAATACAGCGACGTCGTCACCGAGGTGGAATATGACGACGACCTCCAGGTCGTCGTGGTGCGCACCTCACATCACACCAATTTCGAAGCGAAGCTGAAGAAGCGCACGCAGACCTCGGGCTGTGCCCAGGGCACCGCGTTCGGCGACCTCCTCGAAGCGGTGGAAAGCGTGGCGCTGCCCAAGGCCGAGCTGCGCACTTCCTGGCTCTATCAGATGACGCAGACCATCAACACCATGCCCTCGCTCTATCTCGAGGCCGGTGCGATCCATGGGTGCGTGCTGTGCAAGGAGGGTACGCCGCTCTGCTACACCGAGGATGTCGGCCGCCACAACGCCGTCGACAAGATCGCGGGCTGGATGTACCGCCACGGCGTCGAGGCCTCCGACAAGATCCTCTACACCACGGGACGGCTCACCTCGGAGATGGTGATCAAGACGGTGCGGATGGGCATCCCTATCCTGGTGTCGCGCTCGGGCTTCACGGCCTGGGGCGTCGATCTTGCCCGCCAGGTCGGGCTGACGCTGATCGGGCGCACGCGCGGCAAGCGCTTCATCGCGCTCGCGGGCAAGGAACGCATCGTCTACGACCAGAACCTCGCTTATGTCGAGGAGGAGTCGGCCAAGCACAAGCGCAAGGGTGAAGGTGGTGACGACTGAGATTCCGCCGACCTTGGGCGTGCTGCTCGCAGGTGGCCTGGCGCGGCGCATGGGCGGCGGCGACAAGCCGATGCGCACCATCAGCGGCCGCACCATCCTGGAGCGCGTGATCGCGCGCCTGAAGCCGCAATGTGACGGGCTGATCCTCAACGCCAATGGCGAGCCCTCGCGCTTTTCAACATTCGGATTGACCGTCGTCGGCGATGACGTACCGGGCTATCCCGGACCGCTCGCCGGCATTCTCGCCGCACTCGATTGGACCGCGGCGAACCGGCCTGGCATCGAATGGGTACTGAGCGCTGCCGGCGACTGCCCGTTCCTGCCGCGCGATCTCGTCGCACGGTTGCAGGCTGCGCGTGCGGCAGAGAATGCACAGCTCGCCGTTGCCGCTTCCGGCGAACAGTCACATCCGGTGATCGGATTGTGGCGCGTCGCTTTGCGCGACGAATTGCGCCAGGCCCTCGTCGTCGAAGATATCAGGAAGATCGACCGCTGGACCGCGCGCTACGCGCTCGCCACCGTGACATGGTCGGTTCAACCGCTCGATCCCTTCTTCAATGCGAACACGATTGAGGATATCGCGGAAGCCGAGCGGCTGGCCGCACTGGACGAGCGCTCAGCTCAATAAAGTTGAGAGCCGCGCAGAGCGCGCTCGCCGAGGCAGAGGAGAGCGAACGCCTGCGCGAGTAAACGGCTCATGCCGCAAGCCGCACCGTCCAGGCGTCGTAACCATAGACCCAGGCCGGATCAGTTCGCTCCTTCAGCCAAATGTTGGCGCGCGAGGTCTCCTGCACTCGCGTGGTCCGTTCTTTGCGGGTCGCCTCGAAGCGGCGAAACGCGTTTGCCACGCCCTCCCGCTCGACGCCATCGAGGCAGCGCGACAGCACGGCGGCATCCTCGATCGCCATCGCCGCGCCCTGCGCCATATAGGGCGTCATCGGATGGCAGGCGTCACCGAGCAGCGTCACCTTGCCGTCCGACCAGCACTCGAGCGCGTCGCGGTCCATGATCGCCCATTTGTGCACGTCAGGACATGCGGCGAGCACCCGCGCGACCTGCGGATGAAAGCCTTCGAATGATGCACGCAAGTCCCGCACGTCGCCCTTCGCCGACCAGGACTCGATGCGAAAGTCCGGCTCCGGCTGGCTGGTGACGAGATAGACCTCGCTGCGGTCCGGTTTGACGTAATAGATGACGATGTGACGATCCTCGCCCCACCATTTGGTGCAGTCGTCGATCTCTTCGCCGCCGAGCAGCGCGGCCGGATAGGTGGTGCGATAGGCGATGCGGCCGGTGAACCTGACCGGCGCGGAGTCGAACAGGATGTCGCGCACGAGCGAATGCACGCCGTCCGCGCCGACCACGGCATCGGCGATGGCGCTTGCGCCGTTGGCGAAGGTGAGCCGGACGCCGTCGCCGGTCTCATCGAGCCCGACGAGCTTGTGATTGAGCCTAACGTATTCCGAGGGAACGACGCTCGCGAGCGCCGCATGCAGATCGCCGCGATGCGCAAGCAGATAGGGCGCGCCAAATCTCTGCTCGGCGCTCTCGCCGAAGATCATGTCGAACTTGACGTCGCCGCTCCGCCAGTCGCGGTTGTTCCAGGAGCGCGGATAGAAGGCGTGATCGCGCATCCGCATCTCGAGCCCGAGTTCGCGCAACACCTTCATCGCATTGCAGCCGACCTGGATGCCGGCGCCAATCCGGGCAAATTGCGACGCCTGCTCGTAGACCATGACGTCGATGCCGACGCGCCGCAGCGCAGCGGCGGTGGCAAATCCGCCCATGCCGGCACCGACGATCGCAACCGAAAGCGGCTTTGCCATCGCGTCCCCACCCCTGTCGTCGCGCGGCTCGATCGCCGCGTGGCTAGGCTTCACGCCGGCCGGAAACCGGCCCGCGCCAGCGCCGCACGACTTTCGTCCGAGGCAAGCGCATGCAGAAAAGCCTGCACCGCCGGGCGCTGCTTGCGCATGCTCACCAGCGCGAAATCATAATGCTCTTCTGCAAGTGGAATGAAACCGAGGCCGGACGCATGGGCGACCGGCGCGATGGTCATGCCCCAGTCGGCGCGACGCTGCGCCACCGCGGCAGCCACCGCATTGTGCGAGCGCGGCTGATTCCAATAGCCTTCCGGCCGCGCGCCAATGAGCAGGCGGTCGATGAGGATGCGCGTGCCAGCGCCCTGGTTGCGATTGACCATGATGCAGGCGGGATCGGCCAGCGCGGCAGCGACAGCGTCCTTTGCGCTCAGGCCTTCAAAGCGCTTGTCGCCCTGACGGAACACGATGCCCTGCATGCGCCGCCAGCCGGGCACCAGCTCGAGCCCGTCGGCAAGATAGGGCGTGTTGTAGGTCTCGGTCTTGTCGTCGAACAGATGGATCGGCGCCAGATCACACTCGCCGCGCCGCGCCGCCGCCAATCCGCCGAGGCTGCCCACCGCAATCGAGCGCACGGAGAGGCCAGCGCGCGCGAGCGGCGCGGTGACGAGATCGAGCCCGGTGCAATGACTGCCGATGATGACGAGATCAGGCACGCGCACATGCGGCGTGAACAGCGTCACCTCGGCCGAGGTGCCGGCCGACATCTGGTCGGCGAGTGCATCGATGCGGAGGAAACCGTCGGCCTGCGCGAAGGAGGTGATCGCGCCGGAGCCTTTTCCGGAGGGGTAAGCGATCAGTCCCTCCTTGCCATCGACCAGCGACACCATCACGAACTCGGTGCGACCGAGCTCGGAGGCGATCCGCACTGGCACCTTCGCACTCACTTTGGCATCCGCACGCGGCGGCAGGCCCGCCATCTGCCGCAGCACCGGCACGATCATATCGTGGAAAGTGAACATCGCGGAGGTCGGAAAGCCCGGCAGGATCACGACCGGCTTGCCGTCGCAGACGGCAAGGCACAGCGGCTTGCCGGGCTTCAGCGCTACACCGTGAGCGATGATGCCGGGCTGGCCGAGGCGTTCAATGATGCGATGGGACACATCGCCCGCGCCTTTCGACGTGCCGCCCGACAGTACCAGCATGTCGGCCTCCGCCAGCGCCTTGCGCATCGCGGCCTCGAGCCTGGCCTCGTCATCCGGAATGGCGCCGACGAAATGCGCCGCGCCGCCGTTCTCGTCGATCGCCGCCGCGACGATCGCGCCATTGGTGTCGTAGATCGCTGCGGGTGCGAGCGGCTCGCCGGGCTGTACCAGCTCGTCGCCGGTCGATACGACCGCAACCCGCGGCTTGCGGACGACCTTGACCTCGGCGATGCCGCAGGCGGCCAACATGCCGATCTCGCGCGAGCCGATGATCGTGCCACTGCGCAGCAGAGCTTCGCCGCGCGCGATGTCCGAGCCGGCATAGGACACGAACTGGCCCGGCGAAGCTGCGCGGCGGACCTCGATCGCGCCCGTCCCTGCCGGCTGGGTATGCTCGACCATGACCACCGCATCGGCGCCACGCGGCAGCGGCCCGCCGGTTGCAATTGCCGTCGCCGTGCCGGAGGCGACCTGAAGGGCTGGCGCGGTACCGCAGGCGATGATCTCGCCATTCAGGACAAGAGGCAGGGGCGCGGCCTCGCTCGCAGCGGCGAGGTCTGCGGAGCGGACGGCAAACCCGTCGACGTTGGAGCGGTCGAAGGGCGGCACGTCGATCGGCGCAAAGACGTCTTCGGCGAGCGCACTTCCAAGCGCAGCCGCAAGCGTGCGCACCTCGCTCGGCAGCGCGCGGGGGAACAACGCGGCTTCAAACCGCGCCAGCGCCTCCTCGCGGGAGAGGATCTTGAGGAACTGCTCCTGGTCGACCGAACGGCGGTCGGTCGGTTGCGGAATCTTGTTCATGCCGGAACCCATATCATTCCCGCATCAGATAGGCACCGACCGGCGCGCCCGCCGCAAAGCCTTCACTGTTGCCGGGAACGAGCAGCCATGCATCAGCGCGGGCGATCGCCTGCAAGGACAACTCACCGATCGCAAGCGGCAGCCAGGCACCTTGTTCCTCGCCCAGCAACGCGATCTCTGCCATCCCGACGCTCGATGCAATCTTGCGGGCGAGCGGCAAGGTGGCGGATTTGCGCGAGGCCCGCACCGACAGATGATCCAGCGCCGGACGAACCAGCGCGAGCCATATCGCAAATGCCTGATCCGGCGAGCCCGGCAGCGCGACGACCGGAACTGATTTCAGCTTTCCGATCGCCGCCGTTCGTCCCGGCTGCATCGCAATGCCGTGGGCCAGGACCTCGCCGCAATCGGCTAGCGCGGTGACGGCAGCATCCTTGCGGCCGACGCCGGTGCCCCCGACGGTCAGCAACAGATCGCAGGCCGCGAGGTCGAGAGCGTTCGCAATCGACGCCGCATCACGGCCAATTGCGTCTGCCACCGTCACTTCGGCACCCGCGGCTCGCGCCAAGTCCACAACAAGCTGCGCAGCGGTCTTGCCACCAGGCGTGTTGACCACGTGCAGCCGCGGACGTCGCACGCTCAACGTCTCCAGTGCTGCCGCTCGCGCCAGCAGCAGATCGCCGGTGCGAACAGGCATGCCCTCCGCGACGATCGAGCTGCCGGCGGCGATGTCGCTGCCCGCGCGCCGCACGCCCTGCCCCGGCAAGCCTTCCGCGAGCACCTGGCCGATCGGCCCCACAGTGTCGAGCGCGTCGGCATCGAGCACGCAGTCGCATCCCTCGGGCATCGTGTCGCCGGCCCCGACCCAAATCGAAGGCGCGGTCAAAGGCAGCGGCGAGTACGAGGACGCGCCGACGAGATCGCTGGCGCGCAACGCCCAGCCGTCCGTGGCAGCGAGATCATGAGGCGGATGGGTACCGAGCGACGGCATTCCGGCCGCGACGCAGCCGAGCACCTCGGCGAGCGGCAAATCGACCGGCGCCACCGGCTCAACGCCGTGCAGCAGCGCAGCGAGGGCGAAATCGAGCGGTGTAAGCGACGGCGGCAGGCGCTGGGTCATCCCTCACGTGGACCACGCAGCGCTCGGTTTGGCAACTCGCCTATTCCGGCTACTTGCTAGTCGGGTTTCCTGGCGGCATCCGGAAAGAACAGTTGCTGCCCGTCGATCTTGTAGCCGGCGATTGCGGCCTGGCCGTCCGGCGAGATCAGCCAGTCGATGAAGGTCTGCCCTAGCTCTTTTTTCACCGACGGATACTTCTCCGGATTCACCAGCATCACGCCATATTGGTTGAACAGCCGCTTGTCGCCCTCGACGACAATGTCGAGGTCGCCGCGGTTCTTGAACGCAATCCAGGTGCCGCGATCGGAGAGCACATAGGCATTCATCGCACTCGCGGTGTTGAGCGCCGCGCCCATACCCTGCCCGATCTCGCGATACCAGGCACCCTTGGTGCTCGCGACATCGATGCCCGCGATGATCCAAAGCGCAAGCTCGGCGGCATGGGTACCGGAGCGGTCGCCGCGCGAGACGAACGGCGCGCCCTTCGCCTCGATCGCCTTCAGCGCGGTCGCGATGTCCTTGCCCTTGACGCCGGCGGGATCGCTCTTCGGCCCGATCAGCACGAAGTCGTTGTACATCACGTCAAAACGCTTCACGCCAAATCCGTCGGCGACGAACCTCTCCTCCTGCGGCTTTGCATGCACGAATACGACATCGGCATCGCCGCGGCGTGCGGTGTCGAGCGCCTGCCCGGTGCCTTGCGCGATCACCTTCACGTCGATGCCGGTCTTGGCCTTGAAGATCGGCAGGAGGTAGCCGAACAGGCCGGAGTCCTGCGTCGAAGTCGTCGAGGCCACGACGATCGAGCGATCCTCGGCCAACGAAGTCGAACCGACCAGGGCGATGCCCAGCAGCATCGCGAGCGCAAGGAACGGGCGGCGAGATGCCATCGGAAAACTCCACTTCAAATCACGAGATCGCCGCGCAGGAAGGCCTGCGCTTCCGGCGTCGACGGATGGTCCAGGAATTCGCTCGCCCGCGCGCGCTCGCACAGCGTCCCGCGGGCTAGGAAGACCACCTCGCCCGCAAGCCGCCGCACCTGGCCGAGATCGTGCGAGGCCATCACGATCTTGATGCCGGATTGCGCCGCGCTCGTGACGATCTCTTCCACCGCGCGCGTCGCGGCGGGATCGAGATTGGCAGTCGGCTCGTCCAGCAGCAGAAGCTCGGGGTCGCGCGCGAGCGCCCGAGCCAGCGCGAGCCGCTGCTGCTCGCCGCCGGAGAGGAGCCGTGCCGGACGGTGCGCGAGCTCGGCAAGGCCAACCCGCTCCAGCAGCGCCGCCGCGCGCATCGTCCGGCGCGCGTGAGGCGCGCCGGCCTGCGCCAGGGCGTAGGTGACGTTGGCCGCCGCCGTGCGCCGCAACATCACGGGGCGCTGGAACACGAAGGCGCGGCGCGTCGGCGCCGGAGCGCTGCGGCCACCCCAACTGATGCGGCCACCCGTCGGCGCCACAAGTCCCATGCACAGCCGCAGAAGGCTGGTCTTGCCGGAGCCGTTGGGGCCGATCAGCAGCGTCGGCGCACCCGGCGTGATCGTGAGGCTGATGCGATCGAGGATCGCCGACGCGCCTCTCTGTAGTGAGACGTCCTCGAGCACCACAGGAAGATCGCTGATCGGCCCGTGCATGGTCACCCTGTCACCCGTTGTGACCACACGCGCGTACCCCAGGCCGCCGCGTTGATGGCGAGCACGATGAGGACCAGCAACGCACCGAGGCCCATGGCCAGCGGCAGATTGCCCTTGGATGTCTCGAGCGCCACGGTGGTGGTCATGGTGCGGGTAAAGCCGTCGATGTTGCCACCGACGATCATGACCGCGCCGACCTCCGCCGCAGCGCGGCCGAAGCCGGCCAGCAGCGCCGTGAGCAGGCTGAAGCGCGCGTCCCACAACAGCGTCTTCATGCGGCCGACCGCGCCGACATTCATGGCGCGGAGTTCATCGCGATACTCGATCCAGAGGTCTTCCACCGTCTGCCGGGTCAGCGCGGCGATGATCGGTACGATCAGCACGGTCTGCGCGATCACCATCGCCGTCGGCGTAAAGAGGATGCCGAGATCGCCGAGCGGTCCCGCGCGCGACAGCAGCAGATAGAGGGCAAGCCCGACCACGACCGGCGGCAGGCCCATCATGGCGTTGAGCAGCACGACCAGCACCGCGCGCCCCGGGAAGTGGGTCAGCGCCAGCAACGCGCCGAGCGGCATACCGATTGCTGACGCCAGGGCGACCGCCGCAAGGCTCACACCAAGTGAAAGCCGTACGATCGCCAGCAGCACAGGGTCGCCGCTGAGGATGAGTTGCAAAGCACTGAGATGATCGGGCATGGTTCCCATAGTATGACATTGAACTGCAAAAATTCCGGTCTGCGTCAAATGCCAAAAAGTAAACAAAGATATGCATAGGAATGCATAATGGAATTTCTGACGACGAGTGAGGCGGCGGACTACCTCCGCCTAGGGGAGCGCAAGCTCTATGAACTCGTTACCAGCGGGGCGATCCCCTGTAGCAAGGTTACGGGGAAGTGGTTGTTCCCGCGCCATGAACTCGATTTATGGGTGCTATCGGGCCTGGCGCGTCCGGCCGGCATGCTGGCCACCGAGGCGGCCCCGATCGTCGGCGGCAGTCAGGACAGCCTGCTGGAATGGAGCCTGCGGGAATCCGGCTCCGGGCTCGCTTCGCTCAACGAAGGCACGGCACGCGGGCTGGAACGGTTGCAGCGCGACGAGGTGATGGCGGCGGCGCTGCATTTTCACAGCCTCGACAGCTCGGATTATCTCGCCAACGACGCCAATGCCGCGGCCCTGCGCACTGCGCCGGACCTACATGATGCGGTGCTGGTCGGCCTGGTGCGCCGCGAGCAGGGGCTCCTGGTGCCGCCGGGCAACCCGAAGGGGTTGCGCAGCCTGCCGGACGTGCTCGCGCTCGGGGCCAGGATGGCGCTGCGACAAGAGGGCGCAGGCGCGCAGATGCTGCTCGACGTGCTGCTCAAGCGCGCCGGCGCCTCGTTTCGGGATCTGCGCCGGCTGGATGCGCCGAGCCTCACCGGGCCCGACCTCGCCGCCACGATCCGCGCCGGCCATGCCGATTGCGGCGTCGCAACGCGCGGGGCGGCCAAGTCGGCCGGACTCGATTTCGTCCCGCTGCTCTGGGAAAACTTTGATCTCGCGATGCGGCAGCGCAGCTATTTCCGTCCGCCGATGCAGGCGCTGATCCGGTTCCTCAACGAAAAGAAGCTGCGCCAGCATGCTGAGGAGTTGACCGGCTACGATCCCTCACCTGCCGGTCAGATCCGCTTCGCCGCCTGACCAGCGTTGACGCCCAGCCCAAAATAGTTGCAAAAGAAACCAATTAGCCGGGCCATACCCGGCCACGATCAAGGAAACAGCGGCCAACGAGCCGCGTGAGGGGAGGGATAGCGTGACTCCAGGCAGAACCGGACTGTCCGTCGTGGCCGCGATCGCAGCCGCGACGCTGCTGTCGGGCGCGGCTTTCGCGCAGGTGTCCGACGACGTCGTCAAGATCGGCGTGCTCACCGACATGAACGGCCCGGCCTCGACGCCGACCGGCCAGGGCTCGGTGACGGCGGCGCAGATGGCGATCGACGATTTCGGCGGCACCGTGCTCGGCAAGCCGATCAGCGTGGTGGTCGGCGACCACCAGCTCAAGCCCGATATCGGCGCGGCACTGGCACGGCGCTGGTACGACGTCGATCAGGTCGACCTCATCGTCGACGTTCCGGTGTCGGCGGTGGGATTGGCGGTGCAGAACATCGCCAACGAGAAGAAGAAGCTGTTCATCACCCATTCGACCGGCACGGCCGACTTCCACGGCAAGTTCTGCTCGCCCTATGCGATCCAGTGGGTGTTCGACACCCGCGCGCTCGCGGTCGGCACCGCGCAGGCGGTGGTCAAGCGCGGCGGCGACAGCTGGTTCTTCATCACCGACGACTATGCCTTCGGCCATTCGCTGGAGCGCGATGCGTCCGCGGTCGTGACCGCCAATGGCGGCAAGGTTTTGGGTTCGGTGCGGCCGCCCCTGGCAACGCCCGACCTGTCCTCCTTCGTGCTCCAGGCGCAGGCCTCGAAGGCGAAGATCATCGGGATTGCCGCCGGCCCCCCGAACAACATGAACGAGATCAAGACCGGCGCCGAGTTCGGCGTGTTCAAGGGCGGCCAGCAGATGGCGGCGCTGCTCGCGCTGATCACCGACATCCACGGCCTCGGCCTTCAGGCCGCGCAAGGCCTGCTGCTGACGACCTCGTTCTATTGGGACATGGACGACAAGACCCGCGAATGGGCAAAGCGCTATTTCGCCAAGATGAACCGGATGCCGACGATGTGGCAGGCCGGAGTCTATTCGTCCGTGATGCACTATCTCAACGCCATCAAGGAGACCGGCACCGACGATCCGCTCAAGGTCGCAGCGAAGATGCGGGAAAAGCCGATCGAGGATTTCTTCGCCCGCAACGGCCGCTTACGCGATGACAATCTGATGGTGCACGACCTCTGGCTGGTGCAGGTCAAGTCGCCGGAGGAAAGCAAATATCCCTGGGACTATTACAAGATCCTCGCGACGATTTCCGGCGACCAGGCATTCGGCCCGCCGGATCCGGCGTGTGCGATGGTGAAGAAGTGACGCTCGCGTTGAGCAACCGTCACTTCACTACGCCGATCTCGCGGAAATATTTCATCACGCCCGGATGAATCAATTCCGGCCTCGGTGCGGCCGCGACGGTGTTCGCAGCCGTCGTCTCGCAGGCCTGCGCGAGCTTCTTGCAGAACACGGCCTCGACGCCGTGCAGCGTTTTCGCCAGGCGATACGCAACGTCGTCGGGCAGGTCCTCGCGCGTCAGCACGAAGCTCCAGGAGCCGAGCGAGGCGATTGCCTCGGTCTGCTTCGGATAGGAACCGGCCGGCACCGTCAGCGGCTTGAGGAAGGAATGTTTTGCGCGGATGCGCGCGATCTCGTCGGCGTCAGGCGCAATGAAGCGCGCACCCGATGCGCTTGATGCGACCGCGGCAAAGCCGGGCCAACCGATGCCGGCGCCCCAGAGCGCAGCGACCCGACCGTCTTCCACCATCGCAGGGCCGTCGCCGGCGCGGTCGAGATAGATCGCCTTGAAGTCCTCGTCCTGCTTGAGGCCGAGACCGTCGAGCACGTAGCGCGAAAGGATCGGCAGGCCCGAGCCCTTCGCGCCGAACGCAACGGGCTGGCCGACGAGATCGCGGATCGTCTTGTAGGGGCTATCCGCTCGCACCACGAACATGCCGGGATTGGAATAGATCGCCGTGAGAATTTTCAGCGCTACCTTCGCGCGGCCGATGCCGGCGAAGGCCTCATAGGCCGGCTCGCCCGCGACCAAAGCGAGGTCGAGCTCGCCCTTCTCGAGCAGCGGAATGTTCTCGTTGCTACCCTTGGTGTTGCGCGGCGCGATCGCGAGCGTGGGATCGGCCGCGTTCATCACGTCGGCGAAGGCGTTGCCATAGAGCGGAAAGCCGCCGCCGGGCGTGGCAGTGCCGAGGCTGATTGTCATTTTCGAAATGGCCTTGTCTCCGTTCTCTTGGCTTTGAGCCGAGGCTGCGCCTGCAAACAGCAACACGCCCAGCATGATCAGCGAACAAAGTTTCATGAGGGCTCCTCGACCTGCTGCGTCAACACTAGACTTGTGACGATGTAGGCAGCCGCACGATTTTATGGAAGCATGGCCGCAACGACAATAAAACAACGGGAGGCGTCATGTTGGGAATTTTGCGTCGCGGTCTTTTCGGTCTTGCCCTTCTTTCCAGCCTCGCCGGCGTTGCAGCCCCCGCCTCCGCCGCCGACTATCCGAACCGCCCGGTGCACTGGCTGATCGGCTTTGCCGCGGGCGGCCCCGTGGACATCGTGGCGCGGATCATGGCGCAGTGGCTGTCGGATCGCTTCGGCCAGCAGTTCATCGTCGAGAACCGCACCGGAAGCGGCGGCAACATCGCGGCCGCCGCGGCGATCAACTCTGCGCCCGACGGCTATACGCTGCTGTTCGTCGCGCCCAACAACGCGATCTCGACCTCGCTGTACAAGAAGCTGCCGTTCGACTTCCTGCGCGACACGACGCCGGTCGCGAGCATCATGCAGCTCACCAACATGCTGGTCGTCTCCAACGCGATGCCGGTGAAGACCGTCCAGGAGTTCATCGACTACTGCAAGGCCAATCCCGGCCAGATCTCCTATGCGTCCTCCGGCAACGGCACGTCCGTGCACATGTCGGCGGAGCTGTTCAAGGCGATGACCAAATGCGACATGGTGCACGTGCCCTATCGGGGATCCGCGATCGCCTTCCCCGACATCATCTCCAACAAGGTGCAGCTGATCTTCGACAACCTGCCCTCCGCGCTGGAGCAGGCACGCGGCGGCAATGTGCGCGCGCTCGGCGTCACCTCACCAAAGCGCTGGCCGAGCGTGCCCGACGTTCCCGCAATCGCGGAGACGGTGCCGGGCTTCGAATCGGTCGGCTTCTACGGCATCTCGGCGCCCAAGGGCACGCCATCGGAGATCGTCGATCTCCTCAACAAGGCCGTCGGCGAAGCGTTGAAGGACCCCAAGCTGGTGGCGCGGCTGGCCGAGACCGGCGGCATCCCGATGCCCATGACGCCGGCCGAGTTCGGCAAGCTGGTCACCGACGAGACCGAGAAATGGCGCAAGGTGGTCGAGTTTGCCGGGGTGTCGGTGGACTAGCGGGCGGAAATTGCGGCTCCGCGGCGAGGCTCGGCTACCGTCGAAACCCGCGCCTGTCTTGCGCCAATCAAAATGTCGAAAACAACCCCATGCAAAGTAGCCAAGGGGGCCAGCACGGCCGCCTGCGTCTTTTCCGAAACCAATTGACACGTCGGGCAAATCACCGGCACAAATTGGATTATCGGGCCCGTCCCCCGCAGACTGCCCAATCCACACCGCGGCGGCGCGAGCGGGGCCGGCATTGCACCCTTGGCTCAAGCCTTGTAAACGAACCGCGCACCGTTGCCGGCCGCGTCCCGCGGCCGTTCGCGGCGGGGCCTGTAGCTCAATGGTTAGAGCCGGCCGCTCATAACGGTCTGGTTGCAGGTTCGAGTCCTGCCGGGCCCACCAATCAAATCAATCGCTTAGTCAGGGGTTGTTTCGCCGCAGCGGGATCACCGCACCAGAAATCGCACCAGATACGTGCGCCTTTCGTTCGTGACCGCACTCGCGCATCGCGATTTTCTCGACCGCATCTGACAAATAGTCAGGGTGATGGTGGCCGTAGGTGTTGAGCAGAACCTCGAGCGACATTCCAAGATAGCCGGCGGCCTGCCACGGATCCGCGCCCTTCTGCATCAGCCAAGTCGCTGCAGTATGCCGCAACGTGTGAGGCGATATGCCGGGACCGAGCCCGGCGAGCCTCACGGCGCTCTTGAATGCCGTTTTGACGGAATCTACCGGCTTGCCATTGAACTCGACGAAGTGCTTGGCCTCCGGATCGATCCGGTGCCAACGCCGCAGATGTGCAAGCAGGCGCAACGGAATTGGGACTGTCGGTTGGCGCTTGTTGGTCTTCGCGCTGCCTTGCTTACGACGATAGTACCGTCCGCGCTCGAGATCGACAAAAGAGCGGCCCACTGCCGGAATGGGCGATGCGGATGCGATCGCTCCCGCGCGAGTCCCGCTGTAGATCCCGAGCAAGATGAAGCGAGCGAGGTGTCGAAGCGGTCGCTTCGCTGTCGGAGCCTTCACATCGTCCTCCGGCCGACGTGATCTCTTTTGCATTTCACGATACCGCCAGCAAGCCCAGATCAATTTGGCCGCATCACTACGCGTCAACCATTTGTCGCGCGGCTCGCCTTTTTCCGGCAGCGGGACTTTGACGATTTCACAATGATAGCCTTCGGCGGCGTGATGGCCGATAGCCGCGCGCAAATCTTCGAGATCTCGCCTAGTACCGCCTCGGTTGCGTCGTTTCTTCCTATAACAGCGACACGCCTCTCCTTTCACCTCGCCGAGCATCTTTGCACCCCACCACGCGTTCAGTCGCTCGATGCGCTTCTTGAATTTCCGTATGGCGGGGATGGTGTCTTCGCTTTCGCTATCCACTTTGAAGCGATCGTGAAACTTTTCTAGCTGCGCATCCAAGTAAATCGAGAGAACGTCCGCGATTGGAATGTCGTCGATGTGCCGCACTCGCCGCTTGGGCGTGTATTTGGACGCTATATAGTCTTCTAGCTTTCTCTCCGCGGCCGCAATTTCATCTGCAGCGCAGCCCGTGCCGACATCGCGTCCGTTATCTCTGATGATCCAGGTTGCCTGGTGGGTAATCTTTCCGCTCTTGTCTCGGCGGGCGGCCTTAAGCCGGAGCCTAGCGCCCTTGCTTCGTCGCGGCATAGCTCTCGCATCCGTTCAATGTGAGCCAGCGTAGTAAATTCCTTGCCGGCAATCTTCTCAATCACTAGTCGATAGCAGCGGAGAGATTTAGCGAAAGCGCAGTCGCATACCTCAAGGCCTCGATCGAGCTGGGTGCCGGCGAAGATTCCGCGGAGGTCTGCGCAAGGTGATTTGAGAGACCCAGAAATGTGTGGGTCACGCGTGGTAGCGGCGGTCCGCTACATCGCTAAACCCACTATTTTGGAGGCAATGTTTTCTTATCGGCGGGCAGCCTAGCTCGCCTAGTCGCGACTTCGTAGCCCGTCAACAGGCTACGATACGCAATCGCCGCATTCGTCTCTCTTAGCAGGTAGCTGGATTGCTTACTTCATCGTCGGCATGACGAAGTCAGCTCCGGCGCGGACGCCGGTCGGCCACCGGCTCGTGATGGTCTTCAGCCGCGTATAGAAGCGGACGCCCTCGGGGCCGTGCATGTGATGGTCGCCGAAGAGCGATGCCTTCCAGCCGCCGAAGGAGTGGAATGCCATCGGCACGGGGATCGGCACGTTGATGCCGACCATGCCGACCCTGATGTCGTGGGCGAACTCACGCGCGGCATCACCATCGCGGGTGAAGATCGCAGTGCCATTGCCGAATTCGTGCGCGTTGATGATGCTCGCTGCGATCTTGTAGTCCGGCACGCGGACGACCGAGAGCACGGGACCGAATATCTCTTCCTTGTAGATGCGCATGTTGGTGGTGACGTGGTCGAACAGCGTGCCGCCGATGAAGAAGCCGTCCTCGTAGCCTTGGCGGCGGAAGTCGCGCCCATCGACCACGAGCTTGGCGCCTTCGGCGACGCCGAGATCGACATAGCCTCGCACCTTCTCGAGATGCTGGCGGGTGACCAGCGGCCCCATCTCGGCTTCCGGATCAGTGCCCGGGCCGACCTTGATGTCTCGAACGCGCGGGGCGAGCTTGGCCATCAGCGCCTCGGCGGTCGCCTCGCCGACGGGGACCGCTACGGAGATCGCCATGCAGCGCTCGCCGGCCGAGCCGTAGGCCGCCCCCATCAGCGCGTCGACCGCCTGGTCCATATCGGCGTCGGGCATGATGATCATGTGGTTCTTGGCGCCGCCGAGCGCCTGGCAGCGCTTCCCCGTGCGCGCGGCGGTCTCGTAGATGTAACGCGCGATCGGCGTCGAGCCGACGAAGCTGACCGCCTGCACGTCCGGATCGGTGAGCAGCGCATCGACGGCTTCCTTGTCACCGTGAACGACGTTGAAGACACCCTCAGGCAACCCGGCCTCGGTGAGCCAGTCGGCGATCAGGAGCGATGCGGACGGGTCGCGCTCCGAGGGCTTCAGGATGAAGGTGTTGCCGCAGGCCAGTGCGACCGGGAACATCCACATCGGCACCATGGCCGGAAAGTTGAACGGCGTGATGCCGGCGACAACGCCGAGCGGCTGGCGCAGCGAGTGGCTGTCGACGCGCGTGCCGACGTTCTCGGTCACCTCGCCCTTGAGGAGCTGCGGCGCGGCCGTCGCGAACTCGACCACCTCCATGCCGCGCTGGATCTCGCCCTTGGCATCCGAGAAGACCTTGCCATGCTCGGCGGAGATCACTGTCGCGAGCTCGTCGATGCGGTCTTCGAGAATGCGCAGGAAGCGATTCAGGATTCGCGCACGGCGCAGCGGCGTCGTGGCGGCCCAGCCCGGTGCTGCAACCGAAGCAGCGGCCACCGCTTCGCGCACGTCGGCAGCCGAGGCGAGGAGGACCTCGCCGGTCTGGCGACCGGTTGCCGGGTTGAACACCGACGCGGTGCGGCTCTTCACTGGGGCCAGACGGCGCCCGCCGATGTAGTGCGCAATACGTTCGACCATGTCATCCTCCGAGCGAAAAGGACCACCCCGGCTGAAAGCGGATCGGAGCGGACTTCGCTCCGTGAGGCGGCGACGCGGTCGTTATCTACTTGCGTGTTCTGCACAGCAATGCACATGCTCGCACTCTCGTTGTGCATTGGACGACATCGATGGATTGGAATCAGATCCGCATCTTCCTGGCGGTCGCGCGGACCGGCCAGTTGCTGGCAGCAGCCAAGGCACTCGGTCTCAATCATGCGACCGTAGGCCGCCAGCTGTCGGCGCTCGAGGAAACGATCGGCGCGAAGCTCGTCGAACGCCGGACGACGGGCTGTCGATTGACACCAGCCGGCGAGGCGATGATGCGCGCGGCCGAACACGCGGAATCGGAGTTCCTGCGCGTCGGCGCGACGCTCGGCAAGGAGGGAGACGCGATCCGGGGCGTCGTCCGTGTCGGCGCCCCGGAGGGCATCGGGAACTATTTCCTGTCGCGGACGCTCGGTGCCTTCGCCTTGGCGCACCCCGACCTGGTGGTGCAACTGGTCGCACTGCCCAGGACCTTCTCGCTGTCGCGGCGCGAAGCCGATATCGTGGTGACGCTCGACAGGCCGAAGCAGGGACGTCTCTTCGTGCGCAAGCTGACCGACTACTCGCTCGGAATCTACGCCACCCGCCGCTACCTCGATACGCATGGGGCGATCGAGGACGAGGCAGACCTCGCCGGCCACCCTTTCGTCACGCATGTCGACGATTTCGTCTACAGCCGCGCACTCGACTACGCAGCCTCTCTCGCAAAGCGCATGCCGCGCCGGTTCGAGTGCGGCAGCGTGGTCGGGCAGGTCGAGGCGGTCCGCGCCGGTTCGGGGATCGGTATCCTGCACGACTACATCGCCCGAGAAGACCCGGACTTGGTCCGGGTCCTGCCCGCGATCCGCTTCACGCGCAGCTATTGGCTGCTGACCCACCCCGACACGCGCGACCTGCGCAGCGTCGCCGAGGTGCAGCGGGAGATTGTCGACAGGGTGAAGGCGGCGCAGCGCTCGTTTCTGGTCGCTTGATGAGGCGCGATGCCCTCGGCACTATGCGTCGCGCTTCAGGATCCACTCGACGGCCGGGCTCGGCACGAAGCGCCATTTGCGCAAGGGACCGGCCATGACGTTCAGATAGTACATCTCGAATCCGTAAGGCGCCCCGCAGGGGTGATGGCCGCGCGGGACCAGCACCACGTCGCCGTCGGAGACCGCCATGGTGACGTCGAGCTGCCGGTCGTCGGTGTAGACGCGCTGGATGCCGAAGCCGTCGGCGGGCGCGATCCGGTGATAGTAGGTCTCTTCGAGATAGGTGATGCGCGGAAAGTCGTCTTCGTCGTGGCGGTGCGAGGGATAACTCGACCAGTGGCCCGCCGGCGTGAACACCTCGGTGATCAGCAGGCTGTCGCAGAAATCCTCGTTCTCCATCGCGATGTTGTTGATGTAGCGCGTGTTGGTACCTTTGCCTCGCTGCATGAGCGTGATGCCGTCGGGCCCGATCCGGCGCGCGGTGTGACCGCCCTTCCCCGGCGCAGAGCAGACCGCGATCGTGCATTCGGTCTCGGCGGTCGCACGCCAGTCGGTGCCGTTCGGTACGTAGAGACTGTGCGGCGGCGATTTCTCGAACACGTTCATGCGCTCGCCGAGCACGCCCCAGTCCTTGTCAGCAGCGGTGAAGGCGGCCTTGCCCTCGACCATGACCAGGATTGCCTCACGGTCACCGGTCGCCTCGGCGGCGGCTTCGCCGGGCCGGAGCCGATAGAGCGAGAAGCCGACATAGCGCCAGCCCGCCGATTGCGGCGTGATCTCGTGCACCTTGCCGTGCGCCCCGAAGGCCTTGCGTAGCAGATCCGGCATGTCTCACCTCAATAGTTGAACTCCGTTCGGGACAGCGCAACACCGGCGGCAGTCTCAATCGAAGGCGCGCTGGAGCGCAGCGTTGGTTTGATAGCGTTGGCGTGACTTTTCCAGGCGCCCGGGGCCGCCGACTTCGGGCACTGCGACATCCCACCAATGGCCGCCGGCGCCGGTGCCGGGCACGGCATCCGTGTCGATCAGGATGACGGTCGGCTTGGTCCGGCCGCGCGCGGCGACGATGCGGGCCTCGAGATCGGCGATGCTCGAAGCCTTCTCGGCATGCGCGCCCATCGCCCGAGCATGCGCCACGAAGTCGATTTCGGGCTGCTGCTCGACGGCACTGTCCTTGTACATGTTGTTGAACTCGGCCCCGCCGCATTCGATCTGCAGCCGGTTGATGCAACCATAGCCGCGGTTGTCGGTGAGAACGACGGTAAATGGGACGCGCCTCATGACGGCGGTGGCGAGTTCAGAATTCGCCATCATGTAGGAGCCGTCGCCGACGAAGCAGACGACCTCCTTCTCAGGCGCGGCGAGCGCGATGCCGAGCGCGCCGGCGACCTCGTAGCCCATGCAGGAATAGCCATATTCCATGTGGTAACCGCCCGCCGCCGCCTGCCACAGAACCTGCAGCGCGCCCGGCATGGTGCCGGCCGCGCACATGACGACGGTCTTTTCGGTCGCGACCCGCTGCACCGCGCCGATCACCTGCGCGTCGGTCGGCAGGACGTTGGCGGTCCCCTCCGGCGCGGCCGTCACCGACTTCACCTTGGCGTGCCAGGCAGTGCGCGAAGCGACGTCCGGCGTTTGCGCCTTGTGGTCGCCGAGCATAGCCGAGAGCTGTTCGAGCGCCACCTTGGCATCGCCGACTACACCGACCGCGCCGTGCTTGGCGGCGTCGTAGCCGTGCAGATTGATCGAGACGAGCTTGCGCGCGCCGTTCTTGAACAGGGCCCAGCTGCCGGTCGTAAAATCCTGGAAGCGCGTGCCGACGCCGATGACGAGATCGGCCTCGGTTGCCAGCGCGTTGCCGCATTCCGAACCGGTCACGCCGGGCGAGCCGAAGTTCAGGGGATCGGTCCAGGCGTTCGCCCCCTTGCCGGCCTGGGTCTCCAGGAAGGCGATGTTGTGCTTCGCGGCGAAAGCGGCAAGCGTCGCCTCGGCGCCGGAATAGACCACGCCGCCGCCCGAGATCAGCACCGGCTTCTTGGCGGCACGGATCAGGCCCGCGACCTCCTCGACCTCGCGCGAATCGGGCCGCGGCCGGCGGATGCGCCAGATCTTGGGCTCGAAGAAGCTTTCCGGATAATCATAGGCCTCGGCCTGGACGTCCTGGCAGAAGGCCAGGCACACCGGCCCACAATTGGCCGGATCGGTCATCACGGCCAGCGCGCGCGGCAGCGCGGTCAACAGATGTTCGGGTCGCGTGATGCGGTCGAAGTAGCACACCACCGGCCGGAAGGCGTCGTTGGCCGAGACCGTGCCGTCGTCGAAATCTTCGATCTGTTGCAGCACCGGATCGGGGCGACGGTTGGCGAACACGTCGCCGGGGATGAGCAGCACCGGCAGGCGATTCACATGCGCGAGCGCGGCCGCCGTCACCATGTTGGTGGCGCCGGGGCCGATCGACGAGGTCACCGCCATCGCCTTGCGGCGCTTCATGGTCTTGGCATAGGCAATCGCCGTATGCGCCATCGTCTGCTCGTTCTGGCCGCGCCAGGTCGGCAACGCCGTGCCGATGCCGTGCAGTGCCTCGCCAAGGCCCGCGACGTTGCCATGGCCGAAGATTGCCCAGACACCCTCAATGAAGCGCCCGCCCTCCTCCGTCATCTGCACCGAGAGCCAGCGCACCATGGCTTGCGCTGCGGTCAGTCGAATCGTCCTGGTCATGCTGCCTTCTCCCCCGCGGTTGCGCGCGCCTCGTCCCAGATCTCGCAGAGCCGGCGGTAGCGCCGCGCCATCTCGGCGACCGCCGCCTCGTCGGACGTCTCGCCCTTGAACCACACCCGCGCGACCTCGCCAAAGATGGTGCGCCCGACCGCAAAGCCCTTCACCAGCGGGAAGCCGGCGGCGACGCGGAAGCTTGCGGCAAGTTCGGCCTCGGGCGCATCGAGGCCGAGCACGACAATGCCGCGGGTAAAGCGGTCGTGCGCCTCGATCGCCTTGCAGGCGGCATCCCAGGCGGCTGCGCTCGCCAGCGGTTCGAGCTTCCACCAGTCGGGATAGATGCCGGCGGCGTAGAACTGCCGGATCAGCGTCGCCGTCGTCGCATCGTCGACCGGCCCGACCTTCGAGGCCACGATCTCCAGCAGGAACTCGAGGTTGTTGCGCCGTGA